>JAOZLQ010000095.1:0-3309 GCA_029934755.1 Desulfuromusa sp.
AACGCACTGAAGTTGGCATGAGTGGTGAAAATGCTAAAAAAGATGCCGAAAAAGAAGCAGCTGAATGGCTCAAACTAGAAGAAGCTGCCCTGAACCTTCGATATGAAAAGGAATTGATGAATCCGAAAGAAGGTCTGGCGTTAGGCTCGATCTCCTCGCTGGTAATGCCGACAGATCTGCGTAAGGTTCTCGGCGAAAATCTCAACTTCTTCCTGCGTCACTATAAGCCATCAGCATGGCAGAGTGTACAACGCGAATTCCATTAATTTGTTGAGGCCTGAAATATATTTTACTTATATTTTCAACCAGATAGAAAGTGGAGATTAAAATCATGGCACAGAACACAGATTTTTATACAAATAATCCTTTAATCCATCGAGACCGTCGACTCAGCCAGTCGCCTTCAGAATGGGTACGTTCTTTCTCTTGCGAAGAACTTTGCCCGCTCATTGTCTGCCGTGGCCCGATCCGTAAAGAAGCAATGGATGTTTACACTGAGATGGGAATTAGCCATTACGGCATTCTTCTCTCAGAAAAAGATTCTATCGTCTACCCCAATGCCCTATCTCCTGAATTGCGGCAATTAACTGATACCAGCCGGGTTCATCGAGTCCCTGATTATAGTGGAGCATCCAAAGAAGAGCGGGTCGAACGAATCCAGCAAATCATCGATATTGCAAAAGACAACGGTTACAACGCAGTTTTTTCTGGCTATGGCTTTATGGCAGAGGATGATGAATTTGTCGCAGCGTTGGAAAATGCCGGGCTTAATTTTATCGGTCCATGCTCTGGGACCCAACGTGCGGCGGGGAAAAAAGATGAGGCCAAGCGCACTGCATTACAAGTCGATGTTTCCGTTACTCCGGGTATCGACAATGTCACCGCGCGAACCCTACTGCAAAAACACAAAACTTTTGACCAGTTAGTGGCATTAGCAAAAGCAGAAGATCTAAACATTGATAAAGCTATACTTGAAAACTCTGATACCCCGCTTGAAGAACTTGCCGATATAATTCTCTTTGCTTCTTACGATAAGGGCATTGATCTCTTTTCCATCGAAGAACTCTGTGCTCAAGTTGAAGTAGAGTGTGGTGGAATGTTCAAAAGCTACCCTGGTGCTCGAATCCGTCTGAAAGCAATCGGTGGTGGCGGTGGCAAAGGACAGCGCATACTCGGTGCTTCACTGCTAACATCCAAGAATCCAAGCGAAAAGAAGATTAAAGAGGCAGCCGCTGATGCCCCTGGGTTAGTACGTGAAATTTTAAACGAAGTTAAAACCAATGGTATTGGTGACAACAAGAATGTTTTGATCGAACTTAACATTGAACAAACCCGCCATAATGAAATCCAGCTATTAGGTAACGGTAAATGGAGCATTGCTCTAGGCGGTCGCGATTGTTCCTTACAGATGCATGAACAAAAGTTGCTGGAAATTTCCGTTACTCAGGAAAGTCTGGAGAGTGAAATAGCCAAAGCTAAAAAAGCTAAGCAGAAGAAACAACAAAAAGCACTGGAATCTGATCTTGAAGTTCTTAAACGGATGGAAGAAGAATCAGAGCGTTTTGGCGAAGCAGTCGGCCTCGATTCCGCATCGACATTCGAATGTATTGTTGATGGAAGTCGTCATTATTTTATGGAAGTCAATACTCGGATCCAAGTTGAACACCGGGTCACTGAACTTGTTTACAGCCTGAAGTTCACAAATCCAAAAGATAAAAATGATTTTTTCATTGTTGAGTCACTCGTTGAAGCCATGGCTCTGCTCGCTTTGCACAAAGAGCATCTTCCACGCCCGGTACGAATTTCCCGTTTTGGAGCTGCAGCTGAAGCACGCCTTAACGCAACAGACTGTTCCCTTTCACCTAGTGCCGGTGGATACATTCGTTTCTGGTCAAAACCAATCGAAGGTGAGATTCGAGATGATCAAGGGATATGTATCCCAAATCCTGATACCAACCAGTTCATGCGTTACCATCTGGCTGGCGCTTACGATTCCAATATCGCCCTGCTCCTGACCAAAGGCGAAACCAGGGATATCAGCTATGAAAAACTTGCAACTGTGTTGCGTAGCACTGTTTTACGCGGTAGCAACCTGGCAACCAATCTGGAATTTCACTACGGTCTAGTTAACTGGTTTATTGGCAATAATATTATGGCCAAACCAACCACTCGCTTCGTTGTTCCTTACCTGACTCTGGTTGGAAAACTAAAACAAGAAGCGCAGAAACTTGATATCGTCTACGCATTTCTGGCGATGAAAAAACATTATGCTAAACTCTATGCGGAAAACCCTGATACAGCCAAAGCTGTTTCTGAGACTCTGGATCGCAAAGGAACGTTATTAACTCGCCCAATGGAAAAGCTGCTGAATGACCCACATTTGCTTTCCGGCTGGTTAAGCCTTAACCGTCTGAAATTCAAAATCGAAAAAGGTAAAGTAACTTGGCTTTGCAATCCACTGGTTATCCTTGAAGAAACCTACGAATACCTGAATATGACCTGGCGTAAAGAGGCTCCCTCTGCTGAAGTCATCTGGACTCATGATCGTGACCTGCTGAACAACGCCTTGGCATTCTATGCGCAACTGCGCGACAAGTTTTCTGTCAGCAAAGAAGAGTTTGTTAAATTGAATGCCATTCTCAGCAAAACCCAACCACAAGGTAATTATGATACAAAAACCTGGGCTCAAATCCAGGCGGCTCACGTAGGCTACGAAATTGGCAACGAACTCCTAGGCCTACTCTGCATGATTGCCGAAACAACAAACTTCTTTGATTTTAAAGTTGAGGATGACCTTGAAGTCACAATTCCAGAATATCTGCATGACCCAGAATTACAAGCAGTAATGAAAAAGGTGTTGGTACCACCACCCTCAACCAAGGCAGATGAAATAGTTACCCCTGGGGGCGGTATGTATTATGCTCAGGAAGCACCTGGTTTGCCTCCATTTATTACCGAGGGAATGCACTTTGATAAGGGACAACCGCTATTTATCCTTGAAGTTATGAAAATGTTCAATAAGGTTCCGGCACCATTTGCTGGCACCATAGACAAAATCATTATTGAGGGAGGCGATGGCACCATTGTTCAAAAAGGGCAACCTTTGTTCAAAGTGACCCCAGACGAAAAGTTTGTTGAAGTTGACCCAAGAGAACTGGCGAAGCTGCAACAAAATGTGACCAAAGAGTATCTGCAAGCAGTTTTATAAACCTGCACCTTCATTTACAATTTTAATCATAACAAAAAGGGCTCCAGCAGAGGGGAGCCCTTTTTGTTATGCAATACTGTATGGATCTAAACAACTCTCAT
>JAOZLQ010000095.1:3409-8672 GCA_029934755.1 Desulfuromusa sp.
GTCCTCCACCGATAGGTCCTCCACCGATAGGTCCTCCACCGATAGGTCCTCCACCAAAAAAACCTGTAGTTTGATTTGGCATTTGCGGGTGATTCAATGTTGAACTGTCTAGCTTCTGACTAAATTTATGTTTTTGCTGCGGACTTAGTTTTTCCCAACGCGTTTTCAGACGGTTTTTAACCGCCACAGGCAACTTGAGAAAATTATTTCGAACCGCGCGCAACTGTTGTTTTTTTTCAGGTGTGAGCTGTTTAAACTGTACAAAACGACTGCGAACTTGTTGTTTTTGAGTCAGTGTTAGCTTTTGCCATTGTTCCAACCGCTGCTTTGCCTGATTACGCTGTTCTGGCGTCATTGCGATCCACGTGTCAGCACCTTTTTGCAACATCTGCTGTTTTTCAATAGAGAATAAACTCCAGCCATCTGCATGACGTTGTAATATCCGTTGCTGTTGCTGATCTAAAGCAGAAAAATCCCCAGCCCAGAGAGGAACCAGCGTCGTCAAAAGCACCAGCACTGACATAGCAGTCACTCGTCCAAGTTTCAAAATAAATCTATCTGCCACGATTACCCTCCACATTTTGGAGACTGTCCAATTCTGTAGCGTCCATGGATAATAATTCAAGAGGGTCAACCCAACCGACATCATCATCCTCGAATACTCCAAGAAATTCGATCATTTCCAGACTGGGCAACGGTATTTCGTCTATTTCCTGAGCCCAAACTATTGTCGGAATCAGTATCAACAGGCACAGTGGTATGTTGACCAGAAAGCTCCGAATCATTTTCCATAACTTCTGAAAGCCATTCATAAAATTCAATATCTTCCGTATAAAAATCAAGGGGTTCTGTGTCAGTCAATATATTAAACTCAACAACACCCTGAAGATCAATCTGAGAATGTTGAGTGTTCGGCATATTAAATAACATAATCAACAATAGAACAGCGGTCATGGGCAAACCGGCCCAGACAAGCTTCCAAGACTTTTTCGATGTCGCAGAGTCCAGAGCCCGATATTTTAAACGGCTCAACTTCGACACTGTAGCAGTATCCAGATCATCCAAAGACTGATCTAACACACTACAAATTTTCTTCGTGAATTTATCACTTTTATCGTTCATAGCCAATGATCTCCAAGTTTTTTTCTTAACCGCTCTGTAGCCCGGAAGTAATGCGTCTTGATCGTTCCTTCAGAACAACTCATTGCCAATGCGGCCTCGTTGACACTTAACCCCTCCCATGCCCGTAACAAAAAAACCTGCTGTTGTTTTAAAGAAAGTTTTTTTAATTCCTGTTGTAAATGATCAAACATCTGTCGATTACCTGTTTCACGCTCAGGGGTCTGCCCCGTTGGATCAGCTAATTGCTCCAAAGGTTCAGCATCTTCCTCCTCAGCACGACCGTTCAACCAGATTCGCCAGCGCGAGCGAACTGACTCTTTACGATAGAAATCACGTATTTTGTTTTGCAGTATCCGATAAAAAAGTGCCTTCCATTCTTCTTCAGGTTTTTCTGCATATTTTTCTACAAATTTACACATTGCATCTTGAACCAAATCCAAAGCATCCTCTTGATTACTACAAGAAAACAACGCCATACGATAGGCTTGTCGCTCTATAGATTTAAAAAATTCTTCCATTAGATTTAAATCGTTTACCCTGCTTAGTGTATAAAAAACATCAGCATCAATATTATCAGTTTATTTTTTCAATGCTGCTTATACATTTAATATTTAAAACTGACTTACAGTATGTAGAACGCACGAACTGCAAAACAGTTGACAAAAAAAATAGGTTGCCCATTTGGACAACCTATTTTTCAACTTTCTAAGGATACAGATCAAGCTTTCGCTGTCCATAGCCCATGCAGATTACAATATGCCCGAGCCGTCACATTTGCAGTAGTGACATTAAAAGTTGCCTCAGCAGGTTCACCCGCCTGCAAATACTGACGATAAACCTTGTCGTTTACTAAAATTTCAATCCACTCGATATAGTGAGCTTTTTCCATCGGATGGGCAACATCACCAACCTTAACGGTGATACTGGTATCACCCATTTCAATCACGGGGACATGTTTTTCTGTTGCGGCATCCGTAGTGTTTTCAATCATGCGTTCCATATTTTTACCACAGCAGATTAGTGCACCAGCACCACTGTGAGTCACTTCAACAATACTTCCACAAATTTCACATTTGTAAATTTCCAGACGTTTAGCCATTATTTATTTCTCCTGTTTTTTTGTGTTAGTGATCAGTTTTTGATCATACTTATAGATTACCTATTGAGTAATAATAACATTATTTTCCATAATTTCAAGAGCTGATATCATTTACAATATTTTTACTGACCCTGACCAAAAAATTTCATATAATACTTATGTGTACTAAAAACAACTCTCTGCCCTTCAGGTGAGGCCAGAACGTCCACTCGGAATAGCAAAACCTTCGGGTTCGTCTCAGGAAACCGGTGTGCCAGCCCGCAACAAAGCGGGACGCCTAATGGATTTACAGATGATCCCACCTCATTGTCACTCGATGTGAGTCCAATGACCCACGGGAGTGGTGGAGAGCAGATAAACTAAAAGAGTCCGGCAAAAAGCTGGGCTCTTTTCATTTTTAAATCTTAAACTATAGCGAGGAGTCGTTTTACTGTGTTAGATTTCGTTTTTGATGATTTTCATTTATTCTATGGAGAAAAAATTTGACTGCATCCCCGACAACCAGCGGCAATTATACTTGTTTGCGGGTTGATGATAAAGAGATCATTCTCGTTGGTACCGCCCACATTTCACAAGATTCCGTTGATACAGTTATCCGTACTATTGACGAAGTTATTCCTGATACCGTATGTGTCGAGTTAGATAATCAGCGCTATCAATCCTTAATCAATAAGAAAGGATGGGAATCTCTCAATCTTAAAGAACTGATCAAAAAGAAACAGGTGCCTTTTCTACTGACTAATCTAGCACTTTCATCTTACCAGAAACGGATGGGTCTACATACCGGAGTTAAACCTGGGGCTGAGTTGGCAGCGGCAGCCCAAACGGCAGAAGAACGTGGAATGGAAGTTGAACTGATCGATCGGAATATTCGAACCACCCTCCTCCGAGTCTGGCGTAAAACAGGTCTCTGGAACAAGATGAAAGTCGTAGCATCACTTTTCGGCAGTTTGTTTGAAAAACAGGAATTAAACGAAGAGGAACTTGCTAAGTTACGTGAAAGCGATACCCTGTCGAGCATGCTTGATGAGATGGGAAAACTACTCCCCTCGGTCAAACAGATCCTGGTTGATGAACGCGATACCTACATGGCATATCATATTCGTAACGCCCCAGGAGAAAAAGTCCTTGCTGTTGTCGGTGCTGCACACCTCCCTGGAATTATCCAACTGTTGCAAGGGGATGAAATCAGCCCGGAAACTATTGCGGAGATATCCATCGTCACTCCGAAAACAACTTTCTCAAAAATGATTCCCTGGTTAATCCCGGGGATTGTAATCGCATTATTTATCGGTGGATTTTTCTTCGGCAATCGGGATCAATTAGCCAATGCAGCCACCGCTTGGATTCTAGCTAATGGACTTTTTTCAGCACTTGGAGCGCTTCTGGCTCTTGGACATCCGCTCACAATTCTCAGTGCTTTTGTTGCTGCACCACTAACCTCACTCAACCCGACTATCGGTGCCGGGTTTGTCACAGGACTAGTACAATCTTTTGTTGCGGCACCAACTGTTCACGATATGGAACATGTTGGTGACGATTTAACAACATTCAAGGGTTGGTGGCAAAACCGACTAGCTAGAGTCCTGTTGGTTTTTCTCTTTTCCTCCATCGGTTCATCCATCGGCACCTTTGTTGCTCTGGGTTGGTTGAAAGATTTATTATAATTATTCCATAGCAGGAGCTTCATTTTGAACGCCCGATATCAACGCCAGAAGTTTTTTCTCCAAAATTCACTGCGCGGCAGTTCCCTGGTTCAAACACTCATTTATGCCAATCTAGCTCTTTTCACCCTGATGGTTCTTCACGGTACCATTCTCGGACTAGGTATGCAGGCCATTATGAATCCACCACCTCGCCTCATGGTTCACTGGGGAGGTCAATTTTGGCCATACGTTCTGCAACATTCTGAATGGTGGCGTTGCATTACTTATGCATTTACCCACGGAGGGCTGATCCATCTGGGCTTCAACATGGTTGTCCTCTATCAGGTCGGACCATTACTGGAAGCAGAAATCGGTTGGACTCGGTTGCTAACTGTTTACACCTCCAGTGCTGTTTTAGCTACCGTTGCGGGACTATTTTGGCATCCAGATTCAGTAGTTGTTGGTGCTTCTGGAGCAATCTTTGGTTTGATTGGATTTTCAATCAGCTTTTACCATCGTGTCGGTGGTAATATTGGCATTCAACGCCGCAATTTCATGTTTCAGTGGGCATTGATGGCTTTTATCTTCGGATTTGTTGTTGGCGCTGATAATGCCGCACACCTTGGTGGTGCAATTGCTGGGGCGGCACTCGGTTGGATTATGCCGGCCAGTGTTCGTGACCAACGTAAAACTGATAAACTGTTTAAAGGGATTGCTATTTTTTGCACTCTGATAACCATTATCAGCATTATTTTTATCCCTATTTCCTGGGTCATTAGCTAAAGGTATTTCTATGGCAAGAGACAAAGTCCCGGCAACTCCAGCCGTCAGATTACTGAAACAGCATAAAATAAAATTCATCCCCAGAACGTATAAATATGAGGGAAAAGGAGGGACTCGAACAAGTGCTCGGGAATTGCAAGTTGATGAGCATGAAGTGATCAAGACTCTGGTAATGGAAGATGAGCAGCAACGTCCACTTATCATCCTGATGCACGGAGATTGCGAGGTATCCCTGAAACACTTAGCTCGGCAGCTAAAGGTGAAGAAAATTTCCCCTTGCACAGTAGATAAAGCCGATGCCTTGACTGGTTATCAAACTGGTGGAATTTCACCCTTCGGGACCCGTCAATCCCTACCTGTCTATATGGAAGAAACGATAGGTAAACTTGATAGAATAATTATTAATGGTGGCCGGCGCGGACTACTGGTCGAATTAAACCCAAAGGATCTAGTCAACATATTGAATCCGACATCTGTTTCTGTCGCCATCTGAATTTGGAGACAAAATATGCTTGAACCTCGCATCACAGAAGCCGCAGATATTATCCGTAATGCCAATGCCTTAGTGATCACTGCAGGAGCAGGTATGGGTGTTGATTCAGGACTGCCTGAA
>JAOZLQ010000096.1 GCA_029934755.1 Desulfuromusa sp.
AGAATTACCATAAAAGGAGATACTATGATTAGCGTTCTTTGCGTTGAGAAAACTGGACAGCAACTGTCTTTTAGTAAACAAAATAAACTGCTCAAGTTGAGCATAATCCTGCTATCACTCCTCTTAATGGGTTTTTTATCAGGCTGTGCCAATCATAAAGCAAAAACACAAGAGTTACTGGTTGAAAATTATCACGGTTTGTCCAATGACAATCTAACTCTGTATTATTATAAACTTGAAGATCAGATCGAAGTTGTCGAACGTAAAAGAAGTGGTTCGTCGATCAGTCTAGGTTTAGGTTTGGGCAGTTTTGGACACAGCAGCGGAGGAAGTGGTGGCATCGGAGTCACAACAGGGGGCAGCAAACGAGACGTTGCTACCGACTTACGTGATCGGCGTAATAAGGTAAAATTAGAACTGCAACATCGTGGAATAACTCCATAGAGCCTCTTTCAAAAGTCGTCATCCTCGTGAAAACGGGGATCCAGTGTTTTGACAAACCTAGGAACACTCTGGATTCCCGCCTCCGCGGGAATGACGGTTGCTGAAGATTAAAGGGTTTTACAAGTACCTCCATAGATTCCTTTTTTCCAATCAGGCCCCTGTCAACATAATTGGTGCCTCAAGATAAGATTTGATCGTACCCAGGAATTCAGCGGCATCTGCTCCATCGAGAACACGATGGTCAGCAGAGAGAGTTAATCGCATCATCAGTGCAACGTTTGGCTCACCCTGATCATCGACGACAACCTCCCCTTTAACTGAACCAACCGAAAGAACCGCAGCTTGCGGGGGAGTAATAATTGCACCAAATGACTCCACCCCGAGCATTCCCATATTTGTAATAGTGAAGGTCCCATCGCTCATTTCTTGTTCTGTTAATTGACTTTTATTTGCAGCTTTACCCGCAAGTTCTTTGGCACTTCTGCTGATTTGCTGCAAGCTTAACTTGTGACAATTATGCAGTACTGGATAGTATAATCCACGATCTGTAGCAGCTGCTATAGCAATATTGACATCAGGAAGTTCAACCCCTTGCTCACCGTCCCAAGTTGCATTCACCCAAGGATGTTCGACCAGCGCCCGAGCTGTTGCAGCAAGAATAAAATCATTAATTGTGACACCGAGGTCCTGACGAAAACGAACAACATCGGTCATATCAACCAGAATGGTTACATAAAAATGGGGGATCGTTTGCCATGCTTCTTCCATTTTACGTGCCAGCAAACGACGTATTTTGACAGATTTTTCCCGGTCAATCGGGTTGGGTAAGGAGAGCTTCTGATGATATGCAGTCTTCTTACTTTCATCCATAATGACTGGGAAGCGTGTTCGCTCAATATCGGCTAAGACAATTCGCCCCTGCGAACCACTTCCCTGCAAAGAGTCGAGATTTATCCCCAACTCAGCTGCCAACTTTCGTGCCGCGGATGAAACACGATACTGCATTCCTTTTAACTTTTCACCTTTAACCATCCCAATCTCCTTACCGGAAGCTGTCTAAGCATCTAGTTAGCAACAGCATACATCTTCATTACAAACCCCACAACGCCTACAACCAGGAAAACATGGGGGCGTTGATTTTTCCTCTTGTGCCCGTTGATATTCTTGCCAGAGATAATCTCGACCAACCCTTTGGTCTATAATCTCCCAAGGGAATAGTTCCTCCATACCCCTTTCACGGGTGACATAAAAGTCCAGAGACAATTCTGATTTCTTACACAGTTGTTTAAGATTTGCTCCCGCAGCTAACTGGGGTAATAGTTGCCCAACGCGTCGATCTCCCCGGGACAAAAATGTCTGTAGAGTTGCAAAGCGGATCGATTCATTATTCATTCGCGTATTGGGTATTTGCGAAATTGCAGATTGTAGTATTCGAATCTTTTTCTTCAAACTTTTTTCCGGTTCCATTCCCGCCCATTGAAACGGCGTAAAAGGCTTGGGAATAAAGGGATTAACGCTCAATGTCAGATTGCCAAGCTGTCCTCGTTTGCGTCCAGCTTCACGCCAGAGAGCAGAAATAGTCTCCGTCAAATTGATAATGGCATCAATATCACTCTGCTGTTCTCCAGGAAAACCAATAATGAAATAGAGCTTCAAATTTTTAATGCCGCCATCAGCCAATAATTGTACCGATGTTAAAATCTGTTCTTCACTAATCCCCTTATTGATAAAATTGCGTAATCTCTGGCTTCCTGCTTCTGGAGCAATTGCAACAGACTTATGCCCTGCCTGATACAAAATTTTAACCTCTTCAACAGTCAAAGCATCAAGACGCAGACTCGACATAGAAATTTGACCATTTCTTTCCAGTATTCCTTGCTGTAACTCTTGGATAGATGAATAATCCGCCACTGCAGCTGCAACCAGTCCAATCCGGTTACGTTGACAGAGGCCTTCATCAACTTGTTCCAAAAGATTGTCCAAACGCCGTTCTCGCGGTGGCAAGTAAACAAATCCGGCAGCACAAAACCGACAACCACGGGAGCAGCCACGGGAAACCTCGGTCAGAGCCATATTACCAAACTCAGTATCCGTTGTTTGAATAAAACTGCGGCTGGGCGACTGATCCAAAACGTCTAAAAATTGTCTGACTACTTGTGTTGGAACCCCTGGCTCAAAATTAAGATGAGTCATCTCACCCGTTTCAGCATAGTCCGGAGTATAAAATCTAGGCACATAGATTCCAGGCAACTGCGCAAGATTTTTATAACGACTTTCTCGATCTACCGATTTATCCAAGAGAACGTTCAGTAATCCAGGCAAGATCGGTTCCGCTTCACCAACAGCAATCAGATCAACAATATCAGCTAAAGGTTCCGGGTTGATAAAAGCACAAACTCCACCAAACAAAACCAATGGCCAGGAGTCATCACGTTCTGCAGAGAAAAGAGGTATTTGAGATAAATTAAAAATGGTGGGAAGATTTAGGTAGTCATTTTCAAATGATATCGAAAATGCAATAAAATCAAAATCGGTCAAACGATGACCAGATTCGAGAGAAACCAAAGGTGATTCGGAGTGTTCGTATTTCGCGGAATCATTTTTATCAGGAAGAAAAAACCGTTCGCACAAACAATCATCGCGTTGATTAAGAAGATGATAAACGGTTAAAAATCCAAGGTTACTCATTCCTTGATGGTAGGTATTCGGATAAACCAAAGCAATTCGGTAACGATCCCCATGCCAAGAATGAGCAACAGTGCCCATTTCATTCTCTAGCTTCATTTTATGGCTGTTATAGTAGTTTTTAAACATGAAAGCATTTAAGCACAGCTGGACACCGGAAAAAAAGAGAATGCGGGAAATACCTGTGATTCTGGAGCGAAGTCGTTGTCATTTTTTACTTTAATAACCTCGAGATGATTTCCTGGTACTTTGTTTCAATGACATGCCGTTTCTTCTTCAGAGTATTGGTCAGTTCTTCACCCATTTTAAATTCTTTATCCAAGAAATAAATATTCTGAAGTTTTTCAAACGGCTTGAACCCGTGTTTAGGGTGTAACATTCGATTTATTTCAACCTTCACCCGATTAAGAACCTGCTTATCCATTAACAACTTTTCGGTTGATTCTGAGTTCTGCTCAAACTTACCACTGATGAAATTACGTAATTGATCAAAATCGGGAACGATCAGGGCTCCGAGCCCTTTTTTATCCTGACCGACCAATACTGCATCACTAACGAAAGGTAATTTTGTGATGGCCGACTCGATACGACTGGGATCAATATTTTCACCACTAGCCAGAACGATAATCTCTTTGGAACGTCCAGTAATGACCAGCTCCCCCGTCAGTGTCAATTTACCCAGATCTCCCGTTTTGAAGAAACCATCTTCGGTAAAAGCTTTTTTGTTCTCTTCATCATTATCATAATAACCGGGGAAAACCTGCTCTCCTCGTAGCTGGATTTCACCAACCTCTCCAGAATTCACAGACACTCCATCTTCACCAACAATCCGTAAATCGGTATTTTTGGTTGGCGGTCCCAATGTTCCAAAAACCTCACAATGCACAGATCGTCCTGCTATAGCCGGAGCACATTCGGTCATTCCATAAGCATTAACGATGCGGATACCAATGGCATCGATCCATTCATCAAGGTAGGAAGGCAAACTACCGCCACCACTTATGGCCATGCGCAACCGGCCACCAAATTTTTCCTGAACCAATCTTAACTTCTTTTTTGCGAAAAAATTTAATGGGGATAACAGCAGCAACATAATTCCAGCCGTAAACTTTTGCCATAATCGTTTTAGAATGAAAACCTTACTGTAAATTGGTAATTGATCGCGCATTGCCCGGCGCAAATAATTATAACGGGCTGAGATTCTTACCAATAGTTTAAATATACGCGCTTTACGTGGGTTTTGTTTTTCCAAGGTCTGGTTGATTTTGCTATACATTGATTCCCACAGTCGCGGCACCGTAGCAACCATGGTTGGCTGGTATTGTTCTAAATCAGCAGCAAAAGTTTTTATCGAGGAGTAAACAATACTGCACCCCCCAGAGAGAGCTACATATTCCGTGGCCCGTTCAAAGATATGCCAACTGGGTAAAATTGAAACCCAACTGTCATCTTTCTGTAAATCAATCAGATCTGGAAGAGTACGGACATTGTACATGATGTTACGATGACTCAAAAGTACTCCCTTGGGCACTCCCGTCGTCCCTGATGTATAAATCAGAGTAAAAACATCATCTGGGTTAATCGCATAGCGCTGAGAAATAAAATCTTCGGTATCAGTGGTGCTGACACTGCGATCCTTAAGGATATCGTTGTAACTGTAAATATTATCAAACCATTTGTGCGTCTTTTCCCCCTCAATAACAAAAATGGCTTTGATTTTTTTTAATCCCTTAAGCATCTCTTCATGGGCTTTAAGCAATTGCTCAGTTTCAATAACGAGAAATTCACAGTCAGCATGTTTCAGGATGAATTCAAGCTCACGGGTAGGGGTATCGCTGCCTCGTGGAACACTAATAGCACCAAGAGAGAGAAGAGCAAAATCGGTAACAATCCAGCCATAGCGATTATCTGAGAGCAACATGACCTTGCTCCCCTTTTGCACTTTTCGCGATTTAAACGCTTTGGAAAGAATCAACGAATCATCAAATAGTTTTTGATAATTAACTTCAAACTCAACATCACTTGAACGATAGATAAAAGCGATTCGCTCAGCATAATCAATGCTGCTGTTAAGCAACATGTCAAATAACGTTCCTCTAGGTAATACTGTATCTGACATCTGCAACAACCTTATGGAGAGTAAAAAACATTTTCACCATGAATTATCTATATGAATGTAACATTCTATTGGTTTTAGTTCGAGATTTTCTGCAGAGATGTAAAAAAAAGGGGCCACAATGTGGCCCCAGTGACGAGGGAGTCGTCGGGAATTCATAAAAGAGTACAGATAGCTGCACATCTGCCGGGCGGAGAACCGGCTTACATCACAGTGAAAACGGATTACTACTTCTTTAGTGAACTAATTAACTGCAGGGTATTGGGAATTCACCTCAATCTACCCGACGGCGTAGGAATGTTGGAATATCAAACTGTTCATCATCAACGAACAGGTCACGGGCTTGATTTGATAGATCTCGGGATCTGCGTGTACTTGGAGATACCAGTTGTTGGTTGCGGATATGGGTCGGCACATCAAGATTGGCCTTCCCACTAATCTGAGTCAGTGTTTGCGAACGCTCGTCAACAATATCGGCAACACTTGTTTTCTCTTCAAAAACCTCACCAAAACCTGTTGCTATTGCGGTAATTTTGATTTTATCGCCAAGATTTTCATCAATCACCAAGCCAACGATAATATTCGCATCTTCATGAACCTTCTCATGAATGATGGTTGAAGCCTCTTCAAATTCTTCCATGGTCATACTTGAGGATCCGGAGATATTAACCAGCACGCCCATTGCACCAGAGATGTCAACTTCCTCAAGAAGTGGGCTACTGATTGCGTTATGTGCTGCTTCTGCTGCACGGCGTTCACCTTCAGCAATACCGATCCCCATCATCGCCATACCGTGGTTACTCATGACGGTTTGCACATCGGCAAAGTCAACGTTGATCAAACCTTCCGTTGTAATCAGATCAGAGATCCCCTGCACCGCCTGACGCAAAACATCATCAGCTGGCTTAAACGCATCCAGAATACTCATATGTTTACCGGCCAGTCCGAGTAAACGGTCATTGGGAACGACAACGAGTGAGTCGACAACTTCACGTAACTCGGCAATTCCCGCCTCTGCCCGCTTCATCCGCTGACGGCCTTCACGGGTAAATGGCTTGGTCACCACGCCCACAGTCAATGCCCCGGCCTCTTTCGCAGCCGCAGCAATGATTGGTGCAGCTCCGGTTCCGGTGCCACCGCCCATACCAGCAGCAACAAAAATCATGTCGGCACCTTCAAACATTTCGACCAGACGCTGTCTATCTTCTTCTGCAGCCTGACGACCAATTTCTGGATTTGCTCCAGCACCTAGACCTTTAGTCAAGTGCCCGCCCAGCTGAATTTTCATTGTAGCGTCACTACGTCTCAATGCTTGCGCATCAGTGTTAGCCGTGAGGAATTCCACCCCTTCAACATTACTGCGAATCATTGTATTGACAGCGTTTCCACCACCACCACCGACACCGATAACCTTAATTTTAGCGGTTTGATCCAATGCTGCCTCAAACTGAAACATGACTCCCTCTTGATTAGGCATTATGCCCTCCCTGATGTTGCGTTTTCAGCTTCTCCGCGAACCTGAAAACTAGTTATATTTAAGTAAGCAAAATTTACCAGAATTCAATTTCTTTTACAAGTAATTATTATATAATTATCTATTAAAAAAACTCACTAAACCATTCCTTCATCCGCTGTGAAACCCGCTCAAATACGTTCTTTTCTCCTATTTTAAAATTCTGTGCCTGAGTGTTCATACTTCCATATTTAACCAAGCCAACTCCAGTCGCATAAATCGGAGAATTGACAACATCAGTCAAACCACCAATATCTAGAGGATTTCCTCGCCTTACCGGCAGATTAAAAACTTGTTCTGCCAGTTCAGGCATACCAGGCAATATGGCGCTGCCACCAGTAATGACAATTCCCGATGCAATCAAATCGCCATAGCCACTTTTATTAATTTCACGGTTTACCAATGAAAATATTTCCTCGACCCTTGGCTCAAGTATTTCAGCCAACAGCTGCCGTGACAGGATCCGTGACTCACGACCACCAACTGAAGGAACCTCGATAGTTTCATCTTTACCAACCATTGAGGTCAAACAACACCCGTAAGCCTGTTTAATCTTTTCCGCTTCTCCCATTGGTGTCCTTAAACCCACCGCGATATCATTGGTCAAGTGATCTCCACCAATAGACAGAACCGAGGTATGTTTAATTGCACCTTCTGAGAAAATTGCAATATCCGCTGTTCCTCCGCCAATATCGACTAAGGCAACGCCTAATTCTTTTTCATCCGATGACAGAACCGCTTCGCTACTGGCTAATTGCTCAAGGACAATATCTGCGACATCAGTACCAGCCCGATTGCAGCTTTTGATGATATTCTGGGCACTGGCTACGGCTCCGGTGACAATATGGACCTTTGCCTCCAAACGAACACCACTCATCCCCAGCGGCTCGCGAATACCATCCTGATCGTCAATGATAAATTCTTGCGGCAGGATGTGCATGACTTCTCGATCCATTGGTATCGCAATCGCCTTGGCTGCATCAATAACCCGTTGCAAATCTTCACTTGTAACCTCACGGTTTTTGATGGCAATCACCCCTTGAGAATTCAATCCCTTGATGTGTCCACCAGCAATTCCGGCAAAAACCGATTTAATTTCGCACCCAGCCATCAATTCGGCTTCACGAATCGCCTTCTGGATAGCGGCAACAGTGCTTTCGATATTGATCACCACACCTTTACGCATTCCCTTTGACGGACTGGTTCCGATGCCAACAACATCAAGCCCCTCTTCCGTCATATTACCGACAATGCAGCAGATTTTTGTGGTACCGATATCGAGTCCAACAATCAAATTTTCAGTTCTTTTACTCATGACACCCCCTTGGTATCAGCTTTTGGCCGTTTTTTTCAGCCGTTCAATTCTTACGATAACTTTTTCATCAACATTCAGATCTATATAATCGAGCATTTTCAACTTGGGTTTCAGTTGTGCATAAATTCGTTCCAGTCGATCTATTTTTTTACCATGCTCGGCATAACCCAGCTTGATTTTCACACCACCTTCCAGGGTAAAAAGTGACAAACCACCACCAGCCTCATGATGTATTTCCGATACATGGTCAAGACTAAACAGCTTGCGTTCACTTAAATCGGCTAACAATCCAACAATTTGCCGTAACCATTGACCATACTCAGCGTCATGTCCCTGTGCCTTAGTGTAGTCAAATCCTGTAATCATTGGATAATCAAGACTATCTTCTGCTCCTAATACCTTAAAAATCTCACCCTGATCATCAAGATAATAGAGATATCCAAGATTGATAATTGCTACTGGAGAGCGTTCTTTCAAACTAATCACTACCTGACGCGGGAAAATCCGCCGCACCTGTGCTTGTTGCACCCAGGGGTTTTCAT
>JAOZLQ010000097.1 GCA_029934755.1 Desulfuromusa sp.
GAAACTCTATGGGCAAGAGGTGAAAATATTTAAGTTGGGAAGAATGCCTGCTCAGATGCTGATTGATAAGTCCGGGATTTTGAAATTTGTTTATTATGGCAATTCGATGTTTGATATTCCGGATATTGGTGAAATAGAAACAGCTTTAAGTATTTGATGTTAATAGGAAATTAATAATCTTATCTTGGGAGAGGGCTAAAAATGATATTCATCACCAACCGTTTTCCAAAACAAAGCATCCGCACCCGCATCGGGCGCAAATTTGATTTTGATTTGAACAATAATGCTGCAAGTAATTCGGTCTATTTTTGTGAGCGTACGGGCGATAAAAAATATACGGAGATTGGCAGTATTGAGTTTTTGAATCGACTTAAAAATACCAATTGTCGCCAGATTCTTATCTATATCCACGGGTTTTCCAATTTGCCGGAGGATGTTTTTCCCGCTGCTGCTGAATTTCAAACTCTTTGTTTTTCAAAAGAAGAAAAACGAAATTCTCGTCATTCCCATTATTTGGCCTTGCGATAATGATTTGGGGATTGTCAAAGATTGTTGGAATGATCACAAAGCTGTTTGTGAAATCATGATTTTGTTGATAGTTGCCGGCTAGTTTTGAATCCTCGTAGGGATATAATATCTCTGGCACTGTTGCAACACTGATATTGAAATAATTCATGATGTTCTGACTCATTCTATGGAACACTTGATAAACATTTCTTGACAGATATTCCCTCCGTAATTTATTATTCGCTGCTGTTTGTATAGATGAAATTGGAGGTTCAAGGCATGCCGTTGTATGAGTATCACTGTGAAGATTGTGGACTTACTTTTGAGGTTAGACAGAAGTTTTCTGATCAGCCGGTTAAGACCTGCCGACAATGTGGGGGGGATGTCAAGAAACTGATCTCCCAGACCGCATTTACCCTCAAAGGGGGAGGCTGGTATGATCAAGGATATACTCATAGCAAAAGCTGTCCAGCCCCTGCAACTACCGGTGGCAGTGACAGTAGCGTATCACCACCTAAAGTGGTTAATAGTTGATCCGGTTTGATTGTTTTTAACAGCCCCCGTCAGAGAAAATCTGGCGGGGGCTGTTTTACTTATTCAACACGAAGGAACCAGGTTTACAAACTGAGTGTGCTTACGTATAGTTTGATTTTATGAGAGATTGAATTTCCCCCTAATGGAGGTTTTCAGGTGGCAGATATTATTGATGGCAAAGCGATTGCGGCGGAGTTGCGACAGCAGATCGCAGCAGATACCCAGGTTCTGATTGATCAAAATATCACTCCGGGTTTAGCCGTTGTTCTGGTGGGTGAAGATCCGGCGAGCCGGGTCTATGTCTCGATGAAAGAAAAAGCGTGTGCTACTGCTGGTATCTATTCTGTTGAGCATAAACTGCCGTCTGAAACCAGTGAAGCTATATTGCTGGAATTGATTGACCAACTAAATAGTGATGAGAAAATTGATGGTATTCTCGTGCAATTGCCGCTTCCCGGGCACATTGATGAAGCTAAGGTTCTCGAAGCGATCTCTCCAGGTAAAGACGTCGATGGTTTTCATCCTTATAATGTTGGTCGGCTGCTAACCGGTAATCCGGTATTTCAACCTTGCACTCCCTTTGGAATTATGAAAATGCTTGAGTCCATTGGAGTTGATCTGCAGGGAAAGGATGTTGTCATTGTTGGTCGCTCTAATATCGTCGGTAAACCGGTGGCATTGATGTGTCTAGCCGAACATGCAACGGTGACAATATGTCACTCAAGAACCGTTAACCTGCCGCAGAAAGTCGCTGCGGCTGATGTTGTTATTGCTGCTGTTGGTCGGCCCGAAATGATCAAAGGTGATTGGATCAAAAAAGGGGCAATTGTTATTGATGTTGGTGTTAACCGGGTTGGTGATAAAAAATTGGTCGGAGATGTTGATTTTGTGGCCGCTTGTGAAAATGCTGCTGCGATCACTCCGGTTCCTGGTGGTGTTGGGCCGATGACGATTACCATGTTGCTTTACAATACACTTGTAAGTGCTAAGCGCCGAGCCGAGCGGTAGAATTGAACTTATTATTAATATTCTTGGTGTACAGGTGACTGTAGATTTGCTACAACTTTTTAGAGTGGTAAAATTTTATATATTTGGTGTTTTTGGTGGCGATTGATTTTCCCTGAAATGCTGGTTAATTGATTTACTTGCAAGGAGATTGCTAATGAAAGTTACACCTCTAAATCAGATACACCGTCAATTGGGTGCTCGTATGGTCGATTTTGGCGGGTGGGATATGCCAGTCCAATATTCTGGCGTTATTGCTGAACATTTGGCGGTCAGATCTGCTGCTGGCTTGTTTGATGTTTCACATATGGGTGAGATCGAGGTTTCTGGCCCGCATGCATTTGATTTTTTGCAGTATGCAATGACCAATGATGTTTCTAATCTGGAGACCGGCCAGGTTCAATATACGGCTCTTTGTTATGAAACGGGTGGTGTTGTTGATGATCTTACCCTCTACCGGTTTGCAGCTGATCGCTTTCTTCTTTGTGTCAACGCTTCCAATAGTGACAAAGATTTTGCCTGGTTGCAGGATTTGCACAAAAAAACTGAGTATAGTGACTTAAGCTTGATTAATCGTAGCGAGGAGTACGCTCAATTGGCTTTACAGGGACCGGTTGCGGCTAAAATTCTGGCAAAATTAACAACTACAGATCTTCCGGCAATAACGTTTTACCATTTTGTAGAGGGAACAGTTGCTGGGGTTGATACCATTATTTCCCGTACCGGTTACACTGGTGAGGATGGCTTTGAACTCTATTGTCCTGCTGAGGATGGTGCTAAACTATGGCAGGAGTTGATGGTAGCAGGTCAACCGCTGGGTTTGGAACCGATTGGTCTTGGTGCTCGCGATACCCTGCGCTTAGAAAAGGCCTATGCTCTTTATGGTCATGAGATTACCGCAGATATTATGCCGCTTGAGGCGCGACTGGCATGGATCACCAAGCTGAAAAAAGGAGATTTTGTCGGTCGGGATGCCATGATTATGGCAAAAGAAGCAGGTCTTGCGCGAAAGCAGGTTGCACTGACTCTGATGACTTCGGGGGTGCCACGTGATGGTTATCCCGTTTTTTGTGAAGGTCGGGAGGTCGGTTATGTCACCAGTGGGACGATGTCTCCAAGTTTGAAAAAGGGGATAGCTTTGGCTTTAGTAGAAACGGCGGTAGCGAATAGTGATCAACTACTTGAAATAGGGATTCGTAAACGTCGGATTCCAGCTGAGCGGACTGCTCTTCCATTTGTAAAATAATCCATGCCCATTGGGCTTTCAACTAAGGAGGATATTATGGATTTTCCAGAGGGACTTAAATACACAGAAGACCATGAATGGGTTCTGGTCGAAAACGATATTGCGACCATTGGAATTACCGATTTTGCCCAAGATCAACTCGGTGATGTTGTTTTTGTTGAGCTTCCTGAGGTTGGTGATACTGTTGAAGTTGGAAAAACTTTTGGAGTAGTTGAATCAGTTAAAGCAGTTTCTGATGTCTATGCTCCGGTTAGCGGTGAGGTTGTTGAAGTAAATGAAGAACTACCAGATGAGCCGGAGGCCTTGAACAATTCCCCTTATGAGGCAGGCTGGATGGCCAAAATTAAGCTAACGGATACCGCTGCGTTAGATGGGTTGATGGATGTGGTAGCTTATCAGGAGTTTGTAGCGAAAGACTAGGATTAAAACCTTAGAAAGCAATGTATTAGCTGCTTTAAGTTAATGTGATAGTTGAAAGGATAGTTATGCGTTATCTGCCTCATACTGATGTAGAAGTGCAGCAGATGCTGGACCAGATTGGTGTGTCGAGCATTGACGAATTGTTCTCTGGAATTCCTGAGAACTGTCGGCTTAACAGACCTCTCGATTTGCCTGCTGCAAAGTCAGAATCCGAAACATTGTCATTTTTACGTGGGTTGGCGGAACAGAATTCCAAGACGTCTGACTGGGACTCCTTTCTTGGTGGTGGTGCCTATAATCATTTTATTCCATCTGCTATTGATCAACTCGTCAGCCGGAGTGAATTCTACACGGCCTATACTCCTTACCAGCCAGAAATCAGTCAAGGAACCTTGCAGGCTATTTTTGAGTTTCAGACATTGATATGTCAGCTTACCGGGATGGATGTTGCAAATGCGTCAATGTATGATGGTGCGTCTGCTTGTGCAGAAGCTGTCCTGCTGACTATCCGCGCTGGTAAAAAGCGTAATAAAGTTTTGTTGTCGCAGGCTTTACCGCCGCAATATCGTGAGACAGTTGCAACTTATAGCCGTTATCTCAACGTGGATTTGATTGATGTTCCACTGCAAAAAGGTGTGACCGATCAAGCAGAGTTGAAATCATTGCTCGATGATCAGGTTGCTGCAGTGGTGGTTGGTTATCCCAACTATTTTGGTCAGATGGAGGATCTTGCCGCTATTGCTGAACTGACCCATGCTTCCGGTGCTCGTTTGGTGGCTGCTGTTGCCGAGCCATTAGCCTTGGCATTGTATAAATCACCTGGTGAATTGGGTGCTGATGTCGTTGTTGGTGAGGGACAGAGTTTTGGTATCCCACTTTCCTATGGCGGTCCTGGTATCGGTTTTTTTGCGGTACATAAAAAAGATATGCGAGTTTTACCCGGTCGACTGGTGGGAGAAACGGTGGATCAGGATGGTCAGCGGGGATTTGTCCTCACTCTGGCAACACGTGAACAACACATCCGGCGTGAAAAAGCGACTTCAAATATCTGTTCAAATCAAGGGATGTGTATTTTGATGGTTGGTATTTACCTGGCTTTGCACGGTAAACAAGGACTGCGCCAACTGGCAGAGCTTAACTATGCAAAAGCAGGCTATGCCAAAGACCAAATTGGGCAACTGGATGGGTTTACAGTGCCATATTCTGGTGAGTCCTTCAATGAATTCGTCATTACCTGCTCCGAACCTGTTGCTACTTTGAAAAAACGACTGGAGCAACAAGGTATTCTTGCGGGGATTTCTCTGGGTAGAGATTATCCTGATTTAGAAAACGGATTATTAATCTGTGTTACCGAGCAGAACAGTCGGGAACAAATTGATCGATTGGTCGCTGCTTTGGCAGGAGGTGAGTCATGATGAGCACAGAGGGTCGTGGTCTTATTTTAGATGAAAAATTACTGTTTGAACGGTCTCAGCCAGGTCGGATAGGTTACAGTATTGCCAATCTGGATGTCCCTGCCATTGCACCAGATAGCAGTATGACTCGGGATGAAATAGCAGGATTCCCTGAGCTTTCAGAGGTTGATGTGGTGCGCCATTATACCCGTTTATCGACATGGAATTATGGTGTTGATAGCGGGTTTTATCCCCTTGGTAGTTGTACGATGAAATACAACCCCAAGGTCAATGAAGCTGTAGCACGTTTTCCTGGCTTTACTGATATTCATCCCCAGACTCCAGAAGCCCTCAATCAGGGTGCTTTGGAGTTGATGTACAATTTACAACGTGATCTGTGTGAGATTTCCGGTTTTCCGGCCATGACTTTACAGCCAGCAGCGGGTGCGCAAGGTGAATTAGCCGGGATGTTAATGATTCATGCCTGGCATGAGGCAAAGGGTCAAAAACGCCACAAAGTGATCATTCCCGATACCGCTCACGGTACCAATCCTGCTTCTTCAGCTCTTGCTGGTTATGAAGTTATTACTGTTGCTTCTGATGGGATTTTATCCAAAGAAGCGGTGGCTGCGGTGATGGATGATGATGTTGCTGCATTGATGGTGACTAATCCTAATACTCTTGGTTTGTTCGAAGCAGATATTCGAGAGATTTGTGATTTGGTCCATGAACGTGGTGGACTGGTTTATAGTGATGGCGCTAACCTCAACGCTATGATGGGAATCAGCCGTCCAGGTGATCTTGGTATCGATGTCATGCACTTTAATCTTCATAAGACCTTTTCCACTCCACATGGTGGTGGGGGACCGGGTTCTGGTCCGGTTGGGGTGGCGGAAAAATTAAAACCGTTTCTACCTGTTCCGGTGGTTATTAAAAATGCTGACGGTTATAAGCTTGAATATAATTGTCCAGAATCAATAGGACGTTTGAAATCATTTCATGGTCATTTTGGCATTTTGGTCCGTGCTTATAGTTACATTTTGTCTATGGGTGGGGATGGGTTAAAGCGAGCTACTGAGCTGGCTGTTCTTAATGCTAATTATATTCGCGCCCGCCTTGAGGGTGAATATGATTTGCCCAACAAGCAACGTTCTTTGCATGAGGTTGTGTTTTCCGAAGATGGTCTGCAGAATGAATGTCATACCCTCGATGTCGCCAAACGGCTGATCGATTATGGTTTTCATCCGCCGACCATTTATTTTCCGTTGGTGGTTCATGGCGCTTTGATGATTGAACCAACTGAAACTGAAAGCAAGCAGATGATTGACGAGTTTTGTGACGCTTTGCTGATGATTGCAGAGGAAGCAAAGACGACTCCAGAGTTACTCAAACAGGCACCGGTTCGAGCAAAGGTAAAACGCTTGGATGAAGCAACCGCTGCACGTAAGCCTGTGTTGCGTTGGGAGTTGGAATAATTTCAGTTGTGATCAAAAGTGCCTGGTTTTGCCAGGCACTTTTTTTATTTATCAGTTCAGCGGCCATAAATAAATTTGCCACTAATGTGATAGCTGAAATGAGCACGAATTTTGAGATTTTCGTGCGGATAATGTTTTGTTAGCGGCCCGAAGGGTGCCGCTCGGTAAACAGCCTGGATTGCTTCAAAATCTAACAAATCTGAACCGCTGGTCTGAATTAGATCGACATCAATAAGTTCCCCCTTTTTGTTAACAATAATCAGTAATTCCAATGTTCCTTCAATCCCGTTCATAGCGGCTTTTGTTGGGTAGTTCCAGACAAGCTCTATTTTATCGTGAAAGCGACGAAAGAAGGAAACCAGCAGGTTATGCTGCAGGTTTAACCAGACAGTGTCACCAATCTCAATATCTTTGCGTTCCTTAACTCTGATGCGCTCTCCTTGATTGCCACCTACTATCTGATCCAAGATGCTGGAATCTGGTCGTAATTGTTCTGGTGAAAGGGGAGTGGGTTGGCGTTTTGGATGAGTGGACTCGGAAGTTATTAATGGAGTTGTTTTTGCTTTATTCTTAACTACTTTTTCCTCAACTGGCTGAGATTCTTTTTTATCTGGTTGTTGTAATTGTTGTTGAACTGATTCTTTCTGCAGATTTTGTTTTGGTCGCGGTGGCAGTGATGGCATTACTGGTTGGGTTGTTTGGTCACGGACATCATCCCCTTGAGGGGCTTGCTCCTGCTCTACCTTTTGATCCTGATCCGCTTTGCGGAAAGATTCAACAGGAACCTCCTGTTGTGGTTTAATCGGGTGTTGGTCTATCTCGAATTCACGTGGCTTTTCATTTTTCGGTTTATTTATTTCAGTTGGAATATCAACCAGATGGACAATCGTGGGTTGTTGTTGCCAAGGTTCTAACTTGTCTTGTTGTTGAAATAGGAGGAGAATCAAAACCATAAGGATGTGTAATCCCAGTGATAATAGTAGACTGATAATGAGTAACCGAGATCGATTACTGGATGTATTTTTTCTGGGAGAAAGAGGACGGTTCATAGTCTGTGATTATAACGAGAGTATTCGTCTGCGCATAGCCTTCTGGGGTGGTTAAATGAAAAAGGATTGACCCTTTGTTTTGCCATTAGGTAGTATCCTTAAAATCTTCATAAAGCAATTTGTCGAAGAATATTATCATATTTAAAGGAGGAAAAAATGCATCTTGTTGACCAGATCAAAGAAAAAGCTCGTGTCGATTTACAGACTGTTGTTCTGCCAGAGGGATATGATGATCGTATGGTTGAAGCTTCAGCGCGGATTGTTGGTGATAAGCTTGCCAATATTGTGTTATTGGGAAATCCAGAAGTTCTCAAAGGCAAGGCCGTGGAGTTGGGAGTATCACTAGACGGTGTAACTATTATCGAACCTGAAAAATCTGATCAGCTGAATAACTATGCTGATGAACTGGTTGAATTACGCAAGAAAAAAGGTTTAAGCCATGAAGATGCTGTTGCATTACTGACCGCTGATGACAATCTTTATTTTGCCTCTATGATGGTGCATAAGGGTGATGCAGGTGGTGCTGTCGCAGGGGCTTCTAATACGACTGGTAATGTTTTACGGGCTGCATTTCAGGTGGTTGGGACGGCTCCAGGAATGAATACCGTTTCGTCAGTCTTTCTGATGGTGACAAAAACTCCGGAATTTGGTGAAAATGGGACCCTCTGTTTTGCCGATTGTGCTGTTAATCCAAATCCTGATGCTCAGGCATTGGCCGAAATTGCTATCAGTACAGCTAGCAGCTGCAAGAGTTTTCTTGGCGTCGATGCTCGGGTGGCAATGCTTAGTTTCTCAACCAAAGGGAGCGCCGCTCATGATGATTGTGATAAAGTCCTTGAAGCCTTGAGAATTGCCAAGGAACTGGCTCCAGATTTAGCAATTGATGGTGAGCTTCAGGCTGATGCTGCCTT
>JAOZLQ010000098.1 GCA_029934755.1 Desulfuromusa sp.
TTTTTCTTTGCTTCTCTCCCAGATGAAGGGGGCTGAAAATGCTGCAATCATTGCAGCAAGAATTCTGCAAAAAATCAAACTGCCAATGCAGATAGACGACCGGGAAACAACCCTGACCGCCAGTATTGGGATGACGACATACCCTGCCGAAAGTGATGATCCCCTGAATTTATTGCGCCTTGCTTCCAGTGCTAAAGACTACGCTAACAGGCAAGGTGGCGATCGTTTCCAATTTTCTTCATCGACTATCAGTGAAATGTATGGAAAACGTTTGCGGTTGGAAGCCAAACTGCGACGTGCTATTCAGGAAGAGGAATTTGTTCTTTATTATCAGCCGAAAGTTGATGTTAAAAATGGTGCCATCCTCGGTGTTGAAGCATTGGTTCGCTGGGACAGTCAGGAAGGCTTTATTTCCCCGGGTGATTTTATCCCTCTGGCCGAAGAAACCGGGTTGATCATCCCCCTAGGTGAGTGGATATTAAAAGAAGCCTGTCGACAGTTAAAAAGGTGGCATCAGGTAGAAAAAATCCCGATCAACATGTCTTATAATCTGTCTGTTAGACAATTAGTTGCTCCAAACTTTTTGGAAAATATGCAAAGTATCATTTTTAAGAGTGGCATTGATCCGAGATTTTTGACGATTGAAATAACTGAAAGTTTGCTGATCGAAAATGTTGATCAGAAGATTGAACTTCTGCATAAACTGAAAAGAATCGGTGTCAGCCTATCGATTGATGATTTTGGAACCGGATATTCATCTTTCAGTTATTTACGTCAATTGCCTGTTGATGAGTTGAAAATTGATCGTTCCTTTATCTCGGAAATAACCACCCATAAGGAAAGTCAGTCCCTTATTGCGACGATTATTTTTCTAGCTAAAAGCCTCAATATGAAGACGGTTGCTGAGGGAATTGAGAAAAAAGCAGAATTGAAATTTTTACAACAGAGAAATTGTGATCAATTTCAGGGTTTTATTTTTAGCCCTGCGATTTCCGCAGACAAACTTTCCGCATTATACCAATCTAAAAAAAGGTCAACGCTTCGAGATTGAACGGTGTAAAAGTCGTTTGATCGGCGCATAAGTGACTCGGTGGATTGCGCAGGGGCCATGTGCCTGCAATGCATCCAAATGTTGTTGGGTCAGGTAGCCTTTGTGTTTGTCAAAGCCGTACACTGGGTAGCTTTCGTGAAGTTCAACCATTTTTTGATCACGGGCAACTTTGGCAATGATCGATGCTGCACCAATTTCCTGAATTTTAAGATCTCCTTTGATCACAGTTTCGACTAGACCGCTTAGTTGTGGTGCACGATTGCCATCGATAAAAATTTTATCCGGCACTATTGGCAATCCTTCAACCGCTCTTTGCATTGCCAGCATGGTGGCATAGAGGACATTGAGGTCAATGATTTCCTGCAAGCTGGCTGTGGCAATGCACCATGCGGTTGCTTTTTCCCTGATTTCTTCTGCCAGCATTTCCCGTTTCTTGGCCGAGAGTTTTTTTGAATCGGTAATCCCTAAAATTGGCTTCTCTGGATTCAGAATAACTGCAGCACAGTAGATATCTCCCGCTCCCGCTCCTCGGCCAACTTCATCGACCCCACAAATTAACTTTTGTTTCATTGATTGACTCCATAAAATTTTGATTAGCACTAATCTTCAGCCAAGACATCCCCCTCTCCCTAACCCTCTCCCACCAGTCGGGGAGAGGGAACTTTAGCTCCTTCCCCGCTTTATGGGGGAAGGTTGGGATGGGGGTGTTCGCGAAGCGATATGTTTTTTTCTGCGTAAGCTGTTGATCTACTTATAAATATTGAGCCTGCAATTTCAGTGGCTGAAGATTAGCGCTAATCTCGGTAATCTTCTGACCATACTGTAACTTAAGTCATATTGAAAATACGTATAATTTGCCATAAAACAGTGCTACAATATGCAACTATTTAGAACTGCAGGACTTTTATCGTTAAAAGGGGAATATTGTGAGTGAAGCACGGCTGGCTTTAGGTGCTTGGGGAGAAGATCAGGCGGTCAATTATTTGTGCAAGCAGGGAATGAAAATTGTCGAGCGCAATTTTCGTACGCCGGTTGGTGAAATTGATATCATCGCCAGAGATAAGAAATATCTTCTTTTTGTTGAGGTCAAGACCCGACGCAGTACTGCTTTTGGTACTCCGCAGGAGGCTGTCGGTCAGCGTAAACAAAGGCAAATTGCCCGCACCGCGCAATGGTATTTACAAAATAATAAAAATGGTAAACTGCAACCGCGATTTGATGTTGTGGCAATTCTGTGCCAGAGTGATGGTGAGCCACAGATAACCCATTTGCCGGATGCTTTTTCGCTCTCTTGAGGAAATTTCATTACTTGGTTATCCACTTGACTCAACTAGCATCGATTCCCTCCCCCCGGCGTGGGGGAGGGTTAGGGTGGGGGGCGAATTTGCAAGGGAACACCCCCATCAAGGGGGAAGGGGAAATCTCGTCACTCCAGAGTATTTATTGGAGCGAAGTGGGTAATCAGATTTCGCTATTCAGATTGATTAACGTTGCGAGCTCTTTTGGAAGAAGTACAAACAGTTATTAAACAGGAGCGAATATGGCTGATCGGAACATGAATAATGCCATTAATCTTGTCGATTTTGGACTTTTGCGGATCGGAGTTTCGACCCCGGAAATGAGAGTTGCCGACGTCGACTTCAATCTGGCAAAAATTCGTAAAGTTGTCCGGCTTGCTCAAGAGAAAAAATGCCGACTGGTCCTCTTCCCCGAACTGTGCCTGACTGGGTACACTTGTGCCGACCTGTTTTTTCAACAACGACTACAGCAAAAAGTGGAAGAAGCTCTTTTGAAATTAGCCCAATTATCTGCTGCAGAAGATATGACTCTGGTTGTTGGTGCGCCGATCTCGATTTCGGGGCGATTATTCAATTGTGCTGCGTTCATATCTGGTGGCGAAATTTGTGGTCTGGTTCCTAAATCTTTCTTGCCAAATAGCGGTGAGTTTTATGAGCAGCGCTGGTTTTGTTCGGCCTTTGAGAATCATTCAGATTTCTGCCAGATAGGTTCTGAGCAGGTTCCTTTTGGTACGAATCTGTTGTTTCAGGCGGAAGATTTTCCCAGTGCGCTGATTGGAGTCGAGATTTGTGAAGATGCTTGGTCAGTTGCTCCTCCAAGTGGGTCGCAGGCATTGGCCGGGGCGACTCTGCTACTGAATCTGTCGGCCAGCCCGGAAATTCTTGGGAAACATGCTTATCGACGTTCTTTAGTGGCATCTCAATCCGCCCGTTGTCTGGCGGCCTATGCCTATGCATCGGCAGGGCCGAACGAATCGAGTACCGATCTGGTTTTCTCAGGACATTCTCTGATTGCTGAAAACGGTCAGATTTTGGCAGAAACGGAACGTTTCCAATTTGATAGCCAGTTAGCATTGGCAGATATCGATCTGGATCGTCTGTTGGGAGAACGGCAACGTAACAGTACTTTCAGTACCCGGCTTCCGGAACATGATTTCCGGATTCAATCATTCCAAATTCATCCTCTACCTATAATGAAACTACGTCGTCCCGTTGCCAAAACTCCATTTGTGCCGCCTGATGATGCTGAACGGTCTGCGCGCTGTCAGGAAATATTTCAGTTACAAACCAGTGGACTGATGAAGCGGTTGCGTCATACTAATAGTCAAAAGGTGGTTGTTGGCATCTCTGGTGGACTTGATTCAACTCTGGCACTGCTGGTGTCAGTGAAGGCTTTTGATCGTTTAGGACTGGATCAAAAGGGGATTATTGCTTTGACTATGCCTGGATTCGGAACAACCGATCGTACCCGAGGAAATGCTGAAGAGTTGGCTGAACAACTGGGAGTTGAATTACGAGTGATCCCGATTGATAAAGCAGTGCAACAACATTTTAGCGATATCGGTCACGATCCTGATCTGCATGACATCACCTATGAAAATAGCCAGGCGCGGGAGCGAACCCAGATCCTGATGGATGTCGCTAATCAGGTTAGTGGTCTGGTGATCGGTACCGGTGATCTATCCGAATTGGCGCTTGGCTGGTGTACTTATAACGGCGACCACATGTCGATGTATGCGGTGAACTGCGGTGTACCAAAAACCCTGGTGCGTTATCTAGTTGACTGGTGTTCTAAGGAAGAATTCAGTGGGCGGATCTCCGCAATTTTGGATGATGTTTGCGCTACGCCGGTTTCACCGGAATTATTGCCGCCTGATAGTGATGGAAATATTAAGCAAATAACTGAACAAGTTGTTGGTCCTTACGAATTACACGATTTTTTCCTCTATCAAATAGTACGGATGCACTTCCCGCCAAAGAAAGTGTTGATGCTGGCTGAACAGGCTTTTGCCGATGAATATTCCCGCAGTGAATTGCTGCAATGGTTGCGACAATTTTATCAGCGTTTTTTCAGCCAGCAATTCAAGCGCTCCTGTTTGCCGGATGGACCCAAGGTTGGTACTGTGGCGCTCTCTCCTCGCGGTGATTGGCGGATGCCGAGCGATGCTTCTGTTGATCTTTGGTTGGAACAACTGGAGGGATTGGAATGAGTGGAACCCTCTATGTGATTGCCACTCCGATTGGCAATCTGGAGGATATGACCTATCGTGCTGTGCGGATTTTGCAGGAGGTCTCCCAGATCGCAGCCGAAGATACCCGTCACAGTCGTAAATTGCTGAGCCATTATGGCATCGGCACACATCTAATTTCTTACCATGAGCACAATGAAGAATTTCGTGCTGCTCAATTGATTGAAAAACTTCAAAAGGGGGAGTCGATAGGACTGATCAGTGATGCGGGGACACCCTGTATTGCCGACCCCGGTTACCGACTGGTATCCCGTTGTCGTCAGGAAGGGGTTCAGGTTGTTGCTGTTCCCGGGCCATCGGCCGTGGTAGCTGCCCTTTCGATTTCTGGATTACCGACCGATGCTTTTCGTTTTGTTGGTTTTTTGCCGGCCAAAACTCACGGTCGCTGCCAATTTCTTGAGCAGGTCAAGAATGAACAGCAGACCGTTGCCTGCTATGAAGCTCCCCATCGGTTATTATCTTGTCTAGCTGATATTATTGAAATTTGTGGTGCAGACCGACTGATTGCGATTGCCCGTGAGCTAACCAAGCGACACGAAGAATTGTTCAGCGGATCAGTCGCAGAAGCACTCGAATATTTTGCCCAAGGTCCAATAAAAGGTGAATTGGTGTTGTTGCTCGGCCCGGCTCCGCAACAGCAACCAGAAGGAACAGTCAAAGATGCATTGTCGCGGTTGCGAGAGGAGACTGACCTGAGCTGGAAAGAAATCATAAAACGAGTTGCCAAAGAGTTTGGGCTGCCCGGCAGTGAGGTGTATAAAGAATCTTTGGAGTTGCGTTAGCCGTGAAACCTGTCTTGATGATATTAATTTCTCTGTTCTGCCTTGCTGGTGCCGAAATCTGTTTTGCTTTACAGACCGACGAAATTCTTCTCATCGCCAATCAGAACGACCCTGCAAGTATCAAGCTGGCTGAGTATTATCGCGATCAACGCCAGATCCCACCAGCCAATCTGCTGACAGTCAATATGACCGATCAGGAAGATTGCAGCCGCAAGGAATACCAGCGGGAATTACTTGCGCCGCTGCGCAAATATTTCACCCATCAACAAGAAACGAAGATCCGCTGTCTCCTGTTATTTTACGGAATCCCCCTACGTGTTGCTGCACCTGAATTATCCCAACAGCAATGGCAGGAGCTGGAGGATCTGAAGCACACCAGAAAACAAATAGCCTGGCAGCTGGAAAATCGTGAATTGACAGAAGAGCAGACTCGGGAAAGAAAGCAGAAGTCAAAGCAGCTCGAAACGCAGATAAATAAACTGCGTCTGACAGATCAACGCGCCGCTGTTGATTCGGAAGTTTCTCTGGCGTTGAATGAATCCTATTCTCTGGATAGGTGGCAGCCAAATCCATTTTTTGTTGGGTTTCAGAAACAGCAGGATAAATTGTTATTTAACAAAGATCAGGTGTTGTTTGTATCCCGTCTTGATGGGTCAACCCCCGAAATTGTGCGACAGATGATTGATGACAGCTTGCATGCTGAAGAGAATGGTTTGCAGGGACAGGCTTATTTTGATGCTCGCTGGCCGTTACCTGAGCATAAGAATCTCAAAGGGTATGCTCTCTATGATGCATCAATCCATAAAGCGGCACGGGTAACGGAAAAACTCAGTGCTTTGTCGGTGAATCTGGATCAAAGGGAACGTTTGCTGCAGCCAGGAGAAGCCCCCGATGCTGCTCTCTATTGTGGCTGGTACAGTCTGGGAAAATATGTCGATGCGTTCAGTTGGCAGCGCGGGGCGGTTGGTTACCATATCGCCAGTAGTGAGTGTGCCACGCTGAAAAAAGAGGGGAGTCAGGTTTGGTGCAAACGGATGTTGGAAGAAGGAGTTGCCGCTACAATTGGTCCGGTTGCCGAACCCTACGTGCAGGGATTCCCGTTGCCGGAACTATTTTTCGGCTTTCTGCTGGATGGATATTATACGTTGGCAGAGAGTTATTTTCTCAGCCTCCCATATTTGTCCTGGCAGATGATTCTGATTGGCGATCCCCTTTATCGACCATTTCGAAATATTGCGACGGGGAAATAAAGGAACTATCAATATGACATTTACCAAAGCTATCGTGCGCCGACCCGGGAGAAGTATTGTATCTGGCTTATCCGAGGCATCACTTGAGACTCCGGTGTATGAAAAGGCTTTGGAACAGCATGATCACTATATCGATGCCTTGAACAGGTGTGGACTGGACGTTGTGATCCTTGATGCTACTGAAGAACACCCTGATTCAGTATTTGTTGAAGATGTTGCCGTACTGACACCAGAGTGTGCCATTATGACTGCCCCTGGAGAAAGATCAAGGGCTGGTGAAGTTCAGAAAATCAGAGACACATTAGAACGTTTCTTTCCTCGCATTGAGGAGATAATCTCTCCGGGGACATTGGAGGGTGGTGATGTTATGCAGATCGGCCGTCATTACTCTATTGGATTATCAAATCGAAGCAATCAGGAAGGAGCGCGACAACTGATCCGCATTCTTGAAAAATATGGGATGGCTGGTTCTACCATCCCGGTGCATAATTTTTTACATCTAAAAACCGGGGTGACTTGGATTGGTAATAAAACTCTTGTCGCAGATAGTCGATTTGCGCTATATCCTGATTTCCAGGATTATAATATTATTCAGGTTGGAGAAGGTGAAAAAGGGGCAGCTAACTGTATCAATCTTGGTGGAAAAATTATTATGCCTGCCGGGTTTTCCAAAACAGAAAGGCTGCTTCGTAAAACTGGATTTGAGGTAATTGCAGTCGATATCTCGGAATTTGCCAAGATTGATGGTGGATTGACCTGCCTCTCTTTGAGGTTTTAGCCAGAGTAACAAATATACCGGAGAAAAATAATGATTGTTATCAAAACTCAAGAAGAAATAGAAAAAATGCGAAAAGTTGGAAAATTAGCGGCTCAATTACTAAATTATATTGGACCGTTTGTAAAAGAAGGTGTTTCAACGCAGTATCTTAATGACCTTTGTGAGAAATTTACTCAAAAAAATGGTGCAATCTCTGCTCCTTTAAATTATCACGGATTTCCAAAAAGCATTTGTACGTCAATTAATAATGTTGTGTGTCATGGAATCCCTTCAGAACAAGATATTCTCAAAGATGGTGATATTGTTAACGTCGATATTACCGTTATTCTGGATGGGTATCATGGAGATTCCTCTCGTACTTTTATGATCGGTAATGTTGATGAAAAAATACAAAATTTGGTGAGCCGGACAGAAAGTGCCATGCATAGGGGAATTGCTGCGGTTAAACCGGGCAAATATCTTTATGAAGTGGGCAAGGCTATTGAAAAATATATCGGTAAGTTTGATTATTCTATTGTTCGAACCTACGGTGGACATGGCATTGGCAAGAGATTTCACGAAGATCCACATGTTCTTCATCATTTTAGCAGGGAGAACAAAATACGCCTTCAGGAGGGGATGATTTTTACCGTTGAGCCGATGATTAACATGGGGAAGTCATATGCAGTAGAGACTTCGGCCACAGATGGATGGACAGTAACGACTGTCGACGGAAGTATCAGTGCCCAATTTGAACATACAATACTGGTCACGTCTGAGGGAGCTGAAATTCTTACTACGGTATAGGTATCGTTTGGATAACGTAAGAAAAATGCCTATGTTTTCTAATCACCAATTTCGGCTTGCTACCTCCTTTGCCGTAGTATATACTTTAAATATATATTCAGTGTGGAGGCTTTTATGAAAACCGCAAAAATTTTCCAGAATGGCCAGAGTCAGGCGGTGAGGTTGCCCAAAGAGTTCCGCTTTGATGAGAAAGAGGTCTACATCAAAAAAAGTGGTCGTGTTGTTCATCTTATTCCCCGAACGGAATCTTGGGATATTTTGTTTGACAGTCTAGATAAGTTTTCCAGTGACTATATGGCTGAACGGATACAGCCTGAGCAAGATATGCGGGAGAATTTTTA
>JAOZLQ010000232.1 GCA_029934755.1 Desulfuromusa sp.
ATATGCTGACTAGCAAAGAATTCAGCGAAAAACTTGATAGGGTAAGATACCTGCTGCTCGACCTTGATGGCACTTTGTATCAGGAAGATTGTTTGTTTGATTTCACCCTGGATTTTTTATCTGGCCTGGACAGACACAATATACGCAAAATATATGTCACTAATAACTCATCAAAAGGGCATTCAGATTATTTTAAAAAATTGTATTCCATGGGGATTTCGCTGACTGAAGATGACATCTATTCATCAGTTGATGCCACTCTGGATTATCTTAAACAGAGAACCAATTACCGGCGGATATTTTTGCTTGGGACTCCTTCGTTAGAGTTAGATTTTTTAGCTGCGGGTTTTACCCTGACATCCAATGCACAGTGTGTCGTTATGGGGTATGACAAAACATTAACCTATGAAAAAATAAATCAAGCCTATCAGCTGATTCAGGCTGGTATTCCTTTTATTGTTACTCATCCAGATATCCTGTGCCCGATCAAAAATGGTGGTTTTGACATTGATCTGGGCGCGTTGATGCAACCGCTCATTTATGCCACGGGTATTGAGCCTGTTGTTATTGGTAAGCCTGCTGCACCTTTTGTTGATGGATTGTTAAATAAATTATCCAAAGGCAAAAGGGCAACTTTTGATTTGCGTTCACTGGCGATTATGGGGGATCGTCTTTATACAGATATTCGTACCGGGAAAGATAATGGTTTTCTGTCAATACTTGTATTGACAGGTGAGGCGACCCGAGAGGATGTGGAGCAGTCTGAGGTTGTTCCGGATTTTATTCTCGAAAAAAATGTAGACCTGTTGCCGTATTTTTAAGGTTCGTATCTACTTATTTGTGCTGGTTTTACAGTGCGTTTAGTCACAGGTTCTCTATCCACAAAGAAGATAGACAAAGGGAGGTGGCCCAATAGACCAACTCCCTTTTTAATTAATTGTGCCATCACTCTGGTGAAAACCATGGACTTTAATCCAAAACTTTCACTTGCACCTCATTTCGTCATTCCTGCGTAGGCAGGAATCCAGAGGTTGTAGTGAATTCTGGATCCCCGCCTTCGCGAGGATGACGGTCAATGGTCAAACTGTTTTTACTTGGCACAAAATTCCTTAACTTGCTTTGCAAGAGCTTGCCCCTGACTTAGTGCCAAATCAAGCTCATGTTCAGTGGGAGCTCCCATCCATTCGATAGGCTCAATAAATTCCCATTTTAATTTCTCGGTTAGTTTATCCAGTTCGCGTTGGGCACCGCCGGACCAGCCAGCTGAACCAAAACGGAGAACTTTTTTGTTCAGGATTTTTTTTCGTCTAAACATATCGAGTACCCAGGCCATGGGCGGGAACATTTCGTATTCATAGGTGGGCATCCCAAGAATGAGGCCGGCTGATTTCCAGGCAGAGGCAAGGATTGCACCGACATGCTCATCGGGAACTCTGTGGACGTGAACTGGCAGCCCTTCTTTCCGGACTCCCTGAACAACGTTGTTGACCAGCTTTTCAGTATTTCCATACATGCTCGACCAGATAACGGTGACTTCTGCCTCAGCAGGACCGTTCATATAGCTGGCAAAACGGGCATAGGACTCAATAATTTCTTTTGGGTTTTCCCGCCAGATGATGCCATGTGATGGTGCGATAACCTTGATATCCAGATTGCTGAGATGATTGATCCCCTTGGTGACAAAGGGTGAAAAACTGGCAACGATATTGGCGTAGTAGCGCAGTGCTTCATTGCTGTAGAAAGTGTGTTGAGCTGTGGAGAGGCGGTCGTCAAAAAAGACTCTATCTAACCTGCCGTAAGAACCGAATGCGTCGCAAGAGAACAAAGTTCCGCTACTTTGCTCAAAGGTCATCATAGTTTCTGGCCAGTGAATATTGGGGGTTTCATGAAAACTGAGAACTTTTCCTTGCCCCAGATCCAGAGTGTCGCCATCTTTAATAACGTGAATATTCTGATCTATGCCGCAGAATGATTTCAATAGCCCAGCGGCTTTGCCAGTGAGATAGAATTGCAACTGAGGGTTTTGTTTGTAAAACTCCGGAAGCCAACTGGTATGATCTGGTTCCATATGATTGATGATCATATAGTCAATGTTTTTTGCATCTACCGGGATGGAGTGGAGTTCTTCCTCTAACTCTGCAGGTTTTCCATCGATATCTTCGACCAGATCGATCAGGGCGGTTTTGTCACCTTGCACGATATAGGAATTAATTGAAATTCCATTGGGCATGGGCCACATGCCTTCAAACAACTGGTAACTTTCCAGGTTGACCGGCAGACAATAAATTCCATCAGTAATTTTTACAGCCTTCATTTTGTTGATCCTTTTTGGTTATGGTGTGGAGTGGTTGTCTGCTTTGATCCCGGGGTTATAGAGTGATAAAATAACCCTTTGCAGCAGTTTGCAATTGTCGCTCGGCATTCTTTCATATTGGCCAACGATTGTAAACTTTGCAAAGCTGCTTAAATCTGGTTTGTGGGGGACGAAGTTTTGCTTAGTCATCTCATTAGTTTTTGCGAGGGCATCATAAGTGTGTTATGTTGACACCGTGCTTCGCAGTTATAG
>JAOZLQ010000233.1 GCA_029934755.1 Desulfuromusa sp.
AACCGGAAGTACTTTCTTCCACAGCATCAAATTTTTCAACATAAGGTTTGATATCTAACAGAGGGGTTCCATCAAGAACATCAATGCCTTCGACAAAAACCTTATTTCCTTCGACTCTTTTTAACTTAACGACAGAAATACCAATATGATTGGGTCGTAACGGAGAACGGGTCGCAAAAACACCCCTTTTTTGTTCATCCATAAAAGGTGCTGTCAATAGCTCGACTCGAGTGGTCTCATGGAAGCTGTACAAAAGATAAACGTGACTGAAACCGTCAATATCTTGCAGCCCGTCAACGTATTTTTCATCAACGACCACATACCCCTCAACTCCTGATGCCCCTTTAGGCTGAATAGGCATATCTTTAATTGAGTGATGTGGTGAATGGATTATCCCGATCGGATTAATTTCTCGCACTATTTTTGCCTATTTGTTATTTGAACGGCATCAACTCCGCTGATCCAAGCCGTGCAGCTTTTTGCGTCCCTTGTATTTATTTGTTGGCAGCTCCACTACATTTTCCTGTGCATCGCACCACAGATGGCAAGACATAATGAGGGATATCTCGATGAACGTTACTGGTTGCCAGTAGTTGCCCCCAGTATTGCTATAGAGAATATGATCCAGTCATTAAGGATATGGGCACCCGTGGAGACCCAGATATTCTTAGTCAGAAGGTAGGGTAGCGTAAGTACGAGACGGGCACTGCCGATCACGATTAAGCATTGAAGAACATCCCATCCGTACGTGGGTAGATGGGCCAGTCCAAACAGCACGGCGGAAATCAGCCATGCCCATACGAGGGAAGACTTACGGGAACGCCCCATCCGAGTGTGTAGCAGACTCATCAACGCAAGAAACGGGAGGATGGTCAGAAGCTCTTCACCGATGAGTTGTGGAATCGTTCTGAGGAAGAAGAGCACCAGTTCTAAGGTGGTCAGGTCGGCAAGACCTGCAGTCGCAGCATTCGTATGCGTCCCGAACCCTTTAGACACTACGGTCGCTATGCCGAAGGTGACAATGATGTTGAGCAGGGCGAAGCCAACCATCCACAAAACATCGCGTACTCTTACCTTTCTGAAAATTGCCTTCCAATGCTTGGGAACAGCAATAGCGAGACCCAGCAATGGAATCGCTAAGAACAGGATGGCCGGGATAAACTGGCCTAATCTCCCGGTGAACAACGGAACCGGCACAGAGAGCACAAGGAATCCAAGAACCACCATGCCCATCACAAAAAACCAACGCTGCCCGGAAACCTCCTGTGGCACTCCATTGTAAAATGGAAAGTCTTTGCTTGGAGCGGACTGCGTCAACGGGTTGCAGTTAGAATTTATCTGTCTTAGTTCACTCATTTTGTCCCAACACGCTGCCAACAAGTTATTGAGTCGTTCCGGTCAACATACACCGGTACAATATCTATGACAATATTCACCCATCTGCTACCCTGCTCCTGGCCGCATATCATCCCTCAAATTTACAATAGCAGACTTCATATATATCCGAAATCAATAGAGCTTCCGCTTCGAAAAAGTCGAACCCAGTACGTTAAAGGTGTTCTCAACAATAAACAATGCGTGCTCATCCACAGTAAATACAATCTCTTCCAGACGCTTGAGCTGGATATTATTAATCACTACCATCAAGACTGTTTTCGCTTCCCGGCGATAGGCTCCCACAGCGGGCACCATGGTTGTGCCGATTTTTAAGTGGCTCATCAGCTGATCGGCGATTGTTTCTGATTGCGGTGAGACGACAAAAACCAGTTTGCGCTGGCTGAATAACGACAGGGTATAATCGATCATCTGTGCCGCGATAAAAATTGCTATCATTGATGCAATCACCAGATCGGCGGGCATCGAAAAAAAACAAATCAGATAGAGGATAAAATTAAAACCAAAGGAGAACTTACCGACCCCGAGATTATATTTCTGGTTCAGGATAATCGCCAGGACATCAGCCCCGCCATTTGATCCCAGCGAGCGTAGAACCGTACCACTACCGGCACCTAAAACTGCACCGAAAACAATGGCAGCGTAAAGTTGATTATCGATCTGAATCGGGATATTGATAAACTGATACGACAATGAAACAACCAGCATCGCCAGTGCACTGTATCCAAGGAAGCGCCGTGACACAAACAGATAGCCGAGAATAAACATTGGGATATTCAGACCCAGGTAAAGGAGACCCGGATTCAGCCAACCGGTCTGATAGTGGACCAATGAAGCAATTCCGAATATCCCTCCAGGAATAAACTGATGAGGGGCTGCAATTCCTTTAAGGACTATCGTTTGAATTAAGGAACCAGCAATGATCAACCCGCAGTTCCAAAAAACCGAATAAACAAATTTGCGTTTTTTACCAGTCATATCTTATTCTCCTACAATAAACGTTATATACTCGCTTTGGGGCAAAAGAAGCGGGATATTGAACTTCTGTTTGTGTCCTGTCAACTAAAGACTATCAAGTTTTGTAAAAAATTCATCATGGGTGGAAAATGGCTCGATTTAGATTGCAATCTGACTATCAACCCTGCGGCGACCAACCCCGTGCAATTCAA
>JAOZLQ010000099.1 GCA_029934755.1 Desulfuromusa sp.
CAAAAACTCAAGCCCTTTCTTTCCACACCATAACCGTGATATTCTTCTCTGAATGAAAAAGGCTTCCCTGAGGAAGCCTTTTTCATTGAACTATGAAGTACTCTTACAATACCCTTTAACCTCCAGCAACCGTCATTCCCGCGCAGGCAGGAATCCAGAGGTTCTCTGGGTTCGTAAAAAAAACGGGATCCCCATTTTCACGAGGATGACGACTTTTGCAAGAAGCTCATATATACTCATCTTAATTTGAATGATAGGACTATCTCCATGGGGCTCATCAAAACCTTACGTGAAACAGAACCATTTAATCAGCTACCCGAAGCAATTTTTGACGAACTCAACCAGGCAGCTGTAATTAAAGAATTCCCTGCACAAACTCATATTTTCAATCAACATGACTCACCTAGCGGATATCTCTATATTATCAAATCGGGATTAGTAGAAATAGTCGTCCTGACTCCAGGTGCCGTAGAAATGATCGTGGGGTATCGCAAAGAAGGAGAGTTTCTGGGAAACACTCCAATCTTCACTGATGGCGGATACTCAGCCGGAGCACGCACAGTCAAACCGACTGAATGCTACCTGATTCCAAAGCCGATACTTACGAGGATAGCCAAAAACTACCCACATATTACTGAATTTTTTAATCAGGCAATGTACTCACGGGTACGAAATCTTTACTCTGGTATGGTCAGTGATCATGCTCGGAGCACGCTGACCCAGATGGAAGCCTACCCGTTTAAAAAACGGCTTTCCGAAATCATGTCAACCCCTGTAGAAACCTGTTCACCAGATGCTTCGATCAGTGATATTGCACGCAGAATGACCCAAAGGGGCATTGGTGCGATGCTGGTCTGTGATCAATCAAATAAGCTTTGCGGAATCATCACTGAACACGATCTGGTGGCAAAAATTCTAGCTCGGGAAACGGTCGACAGCAAAACTTCGACCGCAAATGACGTTATGACTCTGCAGCCTTATAGCATGCCTCCAGATACCTTCATGTATGAAGCGACCACCTTCATGATGGGGCATAAAATAAAACACATGCCAATAGTGGATCGGGATGAGATAGTCGGTATTGTTACACTGCAGGATTTAATGAAATTCCGCAGTCAAAAATCGATGCTGCTGGTCGGCAATGTCAGCAAAGCCCGGACCGTTGAGGAACTGATATCTGCCCACGCGGAAATCGTCAGAGTTGCACGTGCGTTGATGAGTGAAACCCGATCTCACGTTGAAACGGTTGAAATCATTTCCTACATTCATCACCGGATCATCAGACGCTGTTATGAAATTGTGCTGGATGACATGAAGCGACAGGGGAAAACCCCTCCTGATATTCAAGTCTGTTTTATCATCATGGGGAGCGGTGGTCGTAAAGAAATGTTGCTTGGCCCGGATCAGGATAACGGTTTTATCTATGAAGACTTTCCGGATGAAAAAGCTGAAGAAATCGATGCCTTTTTTATCCCCTTTGCTGAAAAGCTGGTTGGCGCACTTGCCCGCATCGGCTACCCGCGTTGCGACGGGCATGTGATGGTCAACAATCCGCTCTGGCGCGGTCGTTTAAAGGAATGGACAGCGAGGGTATCTGATTGGATTGCTGTTCCTGAAGCGCAGAAAGTACGATATTCCTCCATTTTTTTAGACTTTATGCCGATCGCCGGTGAAGCATCACTGTGTCAGGATCTACGCGATATTGTCCGTTATCAAATTAAAAAACACCCAATATTCCTCTACCACATGATGGAACTCGACTTCAGACATAAGGTTCCACTGAGTTTAATTGGTCGTTTCTCGGTGGAAAGGGATAAAAAACACAAAGGCAAACTCTCTATTAAGCAGGCCGGAAGTATTTTTATTGTTGATTGCGTGCGGATGTTCCTTCTGGAACAGCAGGGTGATGCCACAACAACGACTGAACGCATCGATCAACTGGTTGAACTCAAAGTATTCAATCAGGAAACTGCGGAACATATCAAGGCCGCCTTTGAAGCATTTACCTTTCTACGTCTACGTAATGAAATTTCAATGATTGACCAAGGGAAATTCCCAAGCCATTACCTGGATCCGTATGCTCTGACAAAAAATGAGCAGGATTTACTCAAAGAATCCTTCCGGGTCGCTAGCAAGTTACAAGATTCAACCAAACGGCATTTCTCCAAAATAGTGGGTTAGCCCTGAACGGATATCAAAGGTAATAGCTCATTCAAACCACTGATGTTCAGGCACCTCCAACAACAATTAATTGATTGCGAAAAATACTGTTTTGATTAGAATGAAAGAAGCTAATCGACAGTCTGTCAAGTTTCTAAGTTGAGACAATTTGACAAAATATTTAGTTGTATGGGGTCCGCATGGCGAGAGAACAAGAGTTACAGGAATACTGGAATCAGAACCTCAAATACATTGCGATTCTGCTATCAATCTGGTTTACCGTCTCCTATCTCTTTGGCATTGTGTTCGTGGATCAGTTAGACAACATAAGATTATTCGGTTTTCCATTGGGTTACTGGTTTGCCAATCAGGGTGCTGAAGTTATTTTTTGCCTACTGATTGTTATCTATGTTCGCTTGATGAATAAACTTGATCGTAAATACAATGTTTTTGAAGACTGATGACGTGACTCTCCTTATGCAGATAGATATTGATAAAAGCAGCCAAGGGACACCCAGTTTACTTTGGAGGGAAATCCAGTCATGAGTATTACCACATGGACCTGGCTCCTCGTTGGCATCACCTTCTTAATCTATATCATTGTGGCCATTCGTGCCCGCGCTGTATCAACAGGTGCTTTTTATACCGCTGAAAGAACCATCCATCCCGTTTTAAACGGTATGGCAACCGGTGCAGACTGGATGTCTGCCGCTTCTTTTATTTCCATGGCGGGACTCATCTCATTCATGGGACGAGACGGTTCCATGTACCTGATGGGCTGGACCGGCGGCTATGTTTTACTGGCCATGCTGCTAGCTCCCTACCTGCGTAAATATGGAAAATTCACCGTACCGGAATTTATCGGCGATCGTTACTATTCCCAAAGTGCCCGCATTATTTCCCTCGTCTGTGCCATTTTCATCTCTTTCACCTATGTTGCCGGGCAGATGCGGGGTGTCGGAGTGGTATTTTCCCGCTTTCTCAATGTTCCAATCAATACCGGTGTGGTTATCGGCATGTGTATCGTATTTTTCTACGCCGTTCTTGGAGGTATGAAAGGGGTCACTTATACCCAAGTTGCCCAGTATTGTGTATTAATTGTCGCTTACATGATTCCAGCTATTTACATCTCAATCATGTTAACCAACAACCCGATTCCTGCCTTCGGTTTTGGTAGTACCATCAGTGCTGACGGTGCAGAGATTTTACAGGATGCTTCAACTCAAGGGAGATATCTGCTGGATGTCCTGGATGGCATCCATAAAGACCTAGGCTTCAGTGAATATACCTCCGGAGTTCGACCTAAAATTGATGTATTTTTCATTGTTGTCGCCTTAATGGTCGGGACTGCCGGACTACCACACGTTATCATTCGTTTCTTTACTGTTCCTAAAATCAAAGATGCTCGTGCATCAGCTGGCTGGGCACTATTTTTCATCGTTCTCCTTTATACCGCCGCACCTGCAGTCGCTGCATTTGCACGAACCAACTTCATCAAAACCGTCCATAACGTCAGATATGAAAACGCTCCGCAATGGCTTAAAAATTGGGAAGAGACCGGGTTGATTGCCTGGATCGATAAAAATGGCGATGGAGTCATGCAATACGGACCCGGAAAAGCAATTACTGGGAAACCCAAGTATTCGGGTCAAACTGGAAGCTTCGGTCAAGCATTGGTTTCAAATATTGTGACAACTGGTCCCAATGAAATGTACGTCGACCGTGACATTATGGTTCTGGCCAATCCTGAGATTGCTCGTCTTCCTAATTGGGTTATTGCTCTGGTCGCTGCCGGAGGATTGGCCGCCGCATTATCGACAGCAGCAGGGCTTTTGCTGGTCATTTCAGCTTCAATTTCACACGACCTGATGAAAGGCGTGCTGATGCCAAGCATGTCTGAAAAGGGGGAATTATTGTGGGCACGCTGCGGAGCAGCTGGTGCAGTGGTTATTGCTGGACTATTTGGAATTTTTCCACCAGGCTTTGTTGCTCAGGTTGTTGCTTTTGCTTTTGGACTAGCAGCAGCATCTTTTTTTCCTGTCATCATTATGGGAATTTTCAACAAAAAAACGAATGTTTATGGAGCCATGACAGGAATGATTGCCGGCATCACTTTTACCAGCGGCTACATTGTCTATTTTAAGTTTCTCAATCCTGGAGCCAACAAACCGGCCAACTGGTGGTTTGGCATCTCCCCTGAGGGGATCGGTACCGTCGGAATGATTATCAATTTTTTGCTGATGTATATCGTATCAAAAGTGACCCCGGAACCCCCACAAGAGATACAGGATCTGGTCGTACAATTACGTTATCCAGTTGAAAGAACATCAGGCGAAAGAAAAATATCAACAGATGCTCGTCGACCATATTAATGAGAATCAACAATCCCTTCTCCATGAGGGAGAAGGTGGCCCTAGGCCGGATGAGGGGGAGCAATGTTGTCTGATAATGTAAGATTCTGGTCATACTGTATCATTCTCCACCCTCTCCCTCATGGAGAGGGAATATAAAAACAAAACAGCCCCTGAAAGTAATTACTTTCAGGGGCTGTTTATCTTTATTTACCTGTAATATTTAAAGCAACTGCTTTACTGCCTCCAAGGCCGCAGCATAGTTTGGTTCTGCAGTCACTTCCGGTACCAATTCAACATAAACCACCTTGTCATTCTTATCGACAACATAAACTGCCCGCGCCAGCAGTTTCAATTCCTTCAAAAGCAGCCCGTAGTTTAATCCAAACGAGCGATCCTGATAATCGGATAGAGTCTGAACCTTGTCAATTCCGGCATTGCCACACCAGCGCTTCTGCGCAAAAGGAAGATCAACGCTGATAGTGTAAACAACAACGGAATCGGGGAGATTGGCAACATCCTGATTAAACTGGCGGGTCATAGCATCACATACCGGAGTATCCAGAGAAGGCACAACCGCGATCAAACGAATCTTGCCAGCTGCGGTCGCTAGAGTTACTGGCTGTAAACCATTATCAACCACCCTAAAGTCAGGTGCTGTATCTCCGACCTTAACCTCTGATCCAACCAGAGTTGCTGGGTTACCTTTAAACAATACTGCTGCTTCACGTTCCTGATAATCACTCATGGTATCTCTCCTTTATTTGTTTAATGTAAATATATGACTAATTTTGTCAGATATTTACATTACCGGATCAAACTGTCAATAAAATAATATACTAAAAGAAAAAGCCCCGCTCACAAATACTTGCTGACGGGGCAAAATAACATTGTATTTAAAAATCAGCTATCTGCCAACCTGAGGCGGGACAATAGTCACTGCACGGTTAGTTTTACGCAAAATCTTTTCTGCAACACTGCCAAGGAACGCATAATGGAGGGCTCCCTTACTGTGACTACCGAGAACAATCATATCGACATCAAGGCGATCCGCAACAGCCAGAATCATTGGTGCTGGATCACCGTGATGCACTTCGACCAGAGGAGGATGTTCAATTTCACACTCCATCAACTCATTTTCTTCCTGAATAATCGCAGTCAGCTGTTCACGTGTCTTCTCAGCTAACTCAGCTTCGTTGGAGGCATTAAACTTTGCCAGATTATCCGCCCCCATAGTCAACGCAACCATATTCAGGACTGAAGAATCAACCGTTGGCATAACGTGCAGTACATGAACCTGTGCGTGGAATTTACATCCCAATTCCAAAGCATAACGAATCACCCGGGAAGATTCTTTGCTCAAATCTCTAGCAACAAGAATTTTATTAATTTTCATAGTGGCCTCCTTTTCCTGCAACATATTTAAATGCTAAACACCTTCACCCTTACAGTATACCAGTTAAAGGATGAAGGTGGTTTTTAGTCAATCAAATTGATCATGCAGCAACAGCCGCAGGCTGTTGTTTCTTTTTTCTACGATTTTGGATTATCCAGAGAAACACATAGAGCGCTCCTGCCGGGAAATACATTAACTCTGGTGGCAAGCGATGGCTTGGAACCTGGATATTCAGAATTTCCTGATCGAAATCAACACCCGATTTTTCCGCTGCACTGGCGAAGATAACGTTATCGATAAGGATTTTGCCCTCTTCGTTACGTATTTCAAAACCCATCCCCGCCATTTTCTCAAGGCCGGTCGACTCATCACCCACTGTCAGCATAATTGTCTTGGTATATTCTTTCCCACTCATCTTCTCACCCTTGAGCATGACTCTCAGGGAAGATCCGGGATCCATATCGTCGACATAAGCCTCAATTTCTGTTGGTGACTCTTCCAATAGTGGCGGAAATATTTTATCCCAGACAATCCCTGGGCGAAACAGGATCAGTGCAACCAGGAGTAATCCTACCGTCTCCCAAATCTTACACTTAACCAGGAAATACCCCTGCGTACCCGCAGCAAAGGCGAGCATGGCAAAAACCGCAGCAACAATCACGATAATCAAATCATACCAATGATTTATTCCGATCATCAGGAGTTTGGTATTGAAGATAAACATGAACGGCAGTACTGCAGTCCGGATGTCGTAGATAAACCCCTGAATACCTGTCTTGATCGGATCACCGCCCGATATCCCGGCAGCGGCAAATGCCGCCAACCCCACTGGCGGGGTATCATCCGCAAGAATACCGAAATAGAAGACAAACAGGTGAGCAGCAATCAGCGGAACGATGAGACCGTTCTGCGCTGCCAGATTGACAATAACCGGTGCCATCAGCGTTGATACAACAATATAGTTGGCTGTGGTCGGCAAACCCATACCGAGAATCAAGCTGATAATTGCGGTGAACAGCAAGATCAGCATCAGGTTGCCACCCGAAATGAACTCGACAAACTCGGTCATGACCAGACCAATACCGGTCAAAGTAACAGTACCAACGATGATACCAGCGGCGGCGGTTGCAACACCGATACCGATCATATTCCGCGCACCGGCAACACTGCCGTCAATCAGATCCTTAAAACCGGACTTAAAGGAGAACTCTTCCCCTTGCATTTTACGGAAGATCCCCTTGAGTGGCCGCTGTGACAACAAAATAACAATCATCAGCACCGTCGCCCAGAAAGCGGATAAAGCAGGAGACAACCGTTCCACCGTCAGACACCACATCAGCACCACAACTGGCAGGAGGAAGTAATATCCAGCTTGAGCCGTTCTACCAAGATGGGGAAGTTCCTTGATTTCAGTACTATGTTCCAGCTCAGGAACCTTGCAGGCATACCAGAGAAGAAATAGGTAAGCAAGAGCCAACACCACCGAAACCACATAGATAGTCGCACCACCTGCAACAGTCTTAATCCAGCCTAGGCCGTAATAGGTGACTGCAGTGAGAATGATCATAAACAGGAAGCTAAAAACAAACGAGAGTAGCCGCTGCGCAAGGGTCTTGGTAATGGTTTTTTCCATCCCTTCCAGACCCATCTTACAGGCTTCAAGGTGAACGATATAAACCAGAGCGATATAGGAGATAACCGCTGGCAGAAACGCATGTTTGATAACTTCAATATAGGTGATCCCGACATATTCAACCATCAGGAAAGCTGCAGCCCCCATAACCGGCGGCATCAACTGCCCATTGGTAGAACAGGCAACCTCAATCGCACCCGCTTTTTCGGCTTTAAAACCAACCTTTTTCATCAGCGGTATCGTAAAGGTTCCGGTAGTTACAACATTTGCAATAGAGGAACCAGAAACCAGGCCGGTCAGACCGGAAGAAACAACGGCGGCTTTCGCCGGTCCACCCTTTAAATGCCCAAGGGCAGCAAAAGCGGTGCGGATAAAGTAGTTCCCTGCACCTGCGGCTTCAAGCATAGCCCCGAACAGCACAAACATGAAGACCATGCCGGTCGAAACCCCCAGAGCAACACCAAAAACCCCCTCGGTTCCCAGCCAATAATGGGACATTCCCTTTGCCAGACTCGCCCCCTTGTGGGCAATAACATCGGGCATCCACTGACCGCCGAAGGTGTAGGTGACGAAAACTGTTGCCACAATCATCAGGGGAGGACCTAAGGCACGGCGGGTTGCTTCGAGCAAAAGAATCAAACCAACAACTGAAACAATCAGATCCATCTGCGTGGGCAGGCCGGGACGATCTGAAAGTGCCACATAAAAGATATATAGATAAGCCGAACAGAACGCACCAATCAGACCTAAGACCCAATCCTGTATTGGAATATATTTTGTCGGTGATTTTTTAAATGTTGGAAAAGCGGTAAAAGAGAGGAAAATAGCAAAAGCAAGGTGTATTGCCCGTGCCTCAGTATCATTAATAACAAAAAAGTTAAAAATAAATGGTAGCGGCGATGCGTACCAAAGTTGAAATATTGTCCAGATGAGCGGAACCGCAAACAGCAT
>JAOZLQ010000234.1 GCA_029934755.1 Desulfuromusa sp.
ACCAGGAACAGCTATAGGTTAACAGAAAATAGAGCAGGGTAATAGTGATCCAGACCTCAAAGGTTAAATAGGTTGCTGCCATTAACTCCATTCCCTGGAAGGTCAACTCCTGAATCGAGATAACCGAGACGATTGCTGAATCTTTGATGGTTGAAATTGCCTGACCGGCCAGTGGCGGAATCATCCGTTGGAAAGCCTGGGGCAGAACCACATGTTGGAGTAATTGCCAGCGGCGCATTCCCAATGCCCGGGCTGCTTCCCACTGACCGGTTTCGATATTATTGATCCCCGCCCGGACAATTTCACCAATATAGGCACCTTCAAATAGAGCCAAGGTTATCACTGCGGCGATAAAAGCTTCCAGCTGATCCGGCGGAGCGACCAGTATCTGTGATGTTTTCTGTAGCCATTCGGGTGCTGCTGCAATCCGTTCACCAATATTTAAAAAGGGAAGAATTTGGTCACTGATGAAAAAGTAAAAAATAAAGACCAGAACCAGCGGCGGCAAATTCCGCAACAGGGTAACGTAGGTACTGCCAATCAGTCGATTAAACAGATGCAGACTGGTACGCAGCAACCCGGCAATCAGACCGATAGGTAATGCCAGCAATAAGCTCCAGAAACTTAGGCGAATTGTTGTCAGTAAACCAAGCAGCAACAGGTTCGGCACCCAGCCCTCAACCGGATCATGCCGCAGCAGATACTGAGGAATCACCTGCCAGTTCCACTGATATTCCAAACCGGTATTGATCCGATATCCGAGGTAAGCAACGGCACTGAATAACAGTAACAATAAAACTGTATCAAGTTGACCCCAGCGAGATCGGTGACGTAGCAGCAAAAGTTAAAATCCTGACTCTTTTAAGTAACTTTGATTTTACAACCAAAACCGTCTCCCCCTCCCTAATCCTCACCCACATGTCGGGGGGAGGGGATTTTAGCTCCTTCCCCGCTTGATGGGGGACGGTTGGGGGGTGTTCGCGAAGCGATATGTTCTCACTAAAATAGCAAAGACAAGCATTCTCCATTTATCTGAAGTGATCTATTCAATCTGACTTTTCCAGTGCTGCGTGGTAAACCAGGAATCATAGCGGTCTTGCAGCCAGCCATCCGCATTCTTTACCCGAATCCAGTTATTCAGAAAATTCAGGAAATCAATATCCCCTTTTTGAATTGCAAAGCCGATCGGCTCTTTTGTAAAGGTTTTGCCTGCCAGCGGTAAAAACAGTTTGCCTGGATATTTCAGGGTTTGAAATTCAGGAAATGGCTGCGATGAAACCATTGCCGCAGCGCGTTTGTTAAGAACTTCTTGAAGCGCCTGCCCTTCATCGTCAAATAAACGAAGTTTAGCTTTTGGCAAATACTTCTTTGCCGCAGTTGCAGCGGTTGTTCCAATCCGGGCGACAATCGTGACATCAGACTTATTAAAGGCTTCTAGGCCGGTGCTTCCGGCTGCAAGTTTGCTATTTGCGACAATAGACATGCCGGAGAATTCATAGGGATCACTGAAATTGACTTTAAGATTTCTCCCTGGAGTAATTCCCATTCCACCAATGATAATATCGAACTTACCGGTCAGCAGTGCCGGGATGATTCCCGACCATTTGGTTGGAATAAAGACTGCCTCGACTCCCATATCCTCAGCCAGCTGTTGTGCCACTTCAATTTCATATCCAGTATAGTCCCCTTTTTTATCCTTCATTGCCCAGGGAACAAAAGTTGAGAACCCGATCCGCAGTTTGTTCTTGGAAATAACCTGCTCGAGAGTCCCTTCTTTGATCAAATCCTGGCGCACATTTTCCGCCCAAAGAGGGGCAACCAGAATGGTTAATACTAGCAACAAGGTCAGAACAATCTGCTTTTTCATGATTTTCTCCCGTTGGATTATTAGCTCACATGATCAAAAAGTCGATATTCTAAGTATTTTACCAGAATTGACAGCAACGTGGTGACCGCCAGGTAAATTGCTGCAACCACAAACCAGATTTCAAAAGACAAAAAGGTTTCAGCAATGATCTGCTGCCCTTGCATGGTTAAATCATAAATAGCAATCGTAGAAACCAACGCGGAATCCTTAACCAGTGAAATTCCCTGACTGGTCAACGGTGGGATCATCTGGCGCAGGGCTTGGGGAAGAATAATGTAGCGATAGCTCTGACCATTTGACATTCCCAACGAGGAGGACGCTTCCCACTGCCCGGTGGGTATTGCTAAGATTCCAGCACGAATGATTTCTGCAGCATAGGCCCCCTCAAATAAACTAAGGGCCACAACTGCTGAGGTAAATCGACCAAGATCAAGGATCGGTGCAAAGACAAAGTAAATAATAAAAATTTGTATAAGTAGCGGAGTGTTGCGAATCAGCTCGAGATAGACCCACGAAATTCCCCGCGCCATCGGGCTCGTTGAGAGTCGCATCAACGCCGACACTAATCCAATTGTCATCGCCAGACAAAGGCTGACCAGAGTTATGCCCAGCGTTAACCACAATCCTTGCAGTAACGGCCCAAACTGCCAACCATCTGTAGAACTTTTGAGCAGATAGCGTGGA
>JAOZLQ010000100.1:0-5470 GCA_029934755.1 Desulfuromusa sp.
TGACACCACAGTGAACGGTGATAAAGTCAACGCCATCATCCAGATGTTTTTTGACTCCGGCAAAAATATCATCAACGGTCATGTCAACGATGGGTTTGCCTTGCTTTATCACTGCATCACAAGCGGCCTGATAGAGTGGAACACTGCCGATGCAGAGATCCGTTTCAGCGATAATCGCAGCACGGATTTCATCAATGGGGCCACCGGTCGACAGGTCCATCAGAGCATCGGCTCCGGCAGCAGCAGCAACTTTGGCTTTTTCCAATTCTTTATCAATGCTGGTGTCGTCCTGGCTGGTGCCAAGATTGGCATTAGTCTTAGTGCGCAAACCTTCACCGACAGCTAAAGGACGCCCATTGGTATGTTTGTTGTTGTGACAGACAACAGCCGTTCCTGCGGCAATTCTTTGACGCAAAATTTCTGGGTCGATATTTTCAGCGGCGGCAGCTTGGCGCACCAAATCACTGATTTGTCCCTGACGGGCTATTTCCAGTTGGGTCATGAAGAGATACCTCAAATAGAGTAAAACAGTGCTAAAGCGGTCGCACTGCGGTTAAAAGATACGATTCCTGATTGAGCTGAATCAGCATAGCTAGCCAGTCTACAAAATAAAAAAGCCACCCAAAGGCGGCTATCGATAGACTTAATCGGTATTTATAGCCGCTTCCCTACGCCGGTATAAACCGGATCAGGTTCCAAGGGTTGTTCCAGTAAATATGGAACTCTCAGTAACGTAGACGCCCCTAGCGTGTCATTTAGACGTAATAGAATTACCAGTTAGATAACATGAAAGTCAACAGGGAAAAGCAGTGCAAAAGTGGTTGTACTGCGATTAAACGATACGGGGTGTTGCAAGGTTTAATCTATAGATGCCTGTTCATGCAAGAGCAGCATGGCAGCTTGGATATGATTTACCGGCCCGTGCCCCCGACCAATCTGGACGGAATGCTCGATAGCAAGAGAAACAAAGCGTTTCCCCCGTTCCACAGCGCGTTTCAAGGGATATCCCTGGGCGAGGAAAGTGGCAATGGCTGCTGAAAGGGTACAGCCGGTGCCATGGGTGTTGATGGTGTCAAAACGTGGGCCGGTCAGTTGATGTTCTTCATCTCCTAGCAACAAAATATCTGTGGCATCACCGTTTAAATGGCCACCTTTGATTAAGACGTTACGCGCCCCCAACTCTTGTAGATTGCGGCCAGCCTCAATCATCTCTTCGATGGTTCGTGGCTCAATACCGGTCATCACTTCAACTTCAGGAAGATTAGGAGTTAGAAGGTAGGATTGCGGAAGCAATCGGGAAATAAGGCTGTCGTGAGCTTCTTTGTCAAGCAACGACTCTCCTCCTTTGGCGATCATCACTGGATCAACAACGGCCAATAAAGAGCGTTCTTCAATGGTTTTAGCAACGCGTGAAACGATTCCACCCCAGCTGAGCATCCCGGTTTTAATGGTGTCAGCCCCGATATCATCAAGGACTGCCTCCATTTGTTTGACGACAAAGTCGGTATGAACCATATAAGTGTCATTAACTCCGAGGGTGTTCTGAGCAGTGAGAGCGGTCAGGACACTGCTGGCGTAACTGCCAAGCAGAGTGATAGTTTTAATATCAGCCTGGATGCCTGCCCCACCACTGGAATCTGATCCGGCAACAGTCAACACTTTGCCGTTGGGAGCAGGATTGTTCCGATTAAATAATAGCGAATATTCTTTGGCAGCACGGGCGGGATCAGTATCGGTCATAACTCCAGACATAACGGCAATTGCATCAGCTCCGTTGTTCAATGCCTCGAATGCGCCATCGGGAGTGATACCACCGATGGCAACCACAGGGATGCGAACTGCTTTGCGAACTTTGTTCAGAGTTTTAAGCCCAACCAGAGTGGTATTCTCCTTGCTGTTGGTTGGAAAAATACTACCGATAGCAACATAGTCAGCGCCATGTGATTCAGCTTTAAGGGCTTCATCTACGCTATGGGTGGAAACCCCGATCATTTTTTTGTGACCGAGTATTTGGCGGGCCTGAACAATGGACATATCATCCTGTCCAAGATGGACTCCGTCGGCATCAATTTCGTGAGCTAATTCAGGCAGATCATTGATAATCAATTTGGCTTCATATCTTTGACAGAGAGCTTTAAGTCCTTCTGCTATTTGCCGCCGCTCATCTGGACGGATATCTTTGGCACGGTATTGGACAATTTTTGTCCCGCCAGTCAATGCTGCTTCTACTTTCTTCAGTAACCTTTCCTCTTGGCTGTCATCCGTAATCAGGTAGAGACCGGAAATCATTTCAATATCCCCTTAATTTATTAAGTCGATAAAATTGAACTTCTGAGCATATTTTCAGGTAAATAAAGTTTTCTGAAAATTTTAGAATGAAGATTTCAAAATTAGTGGAGGATCATAACAATATAAAGTCTTGGTGTCAATTAATCTTTCAATTGGTTGCTACTTTACAGAATGTTGTAGAAAGTATAGTTATGTGTCTCAATAATTTGTTGAGTCCCATCTCTACTTTATCGGGAGGTCACATATAAATGAATTATTCTTCCCGCCCAACTTGGGCTGAAATAAATTTACTGGCACTACGGCATAATCTGCAACAGGCATTAAAATCATGCTCCGTTACACAGCGTGTATTGGCGGTTGTTAAAGCTGATGCCTATGGTCATGGTGCCACTCCTGTAACTCAGGCATTGCAATCCTTTGGCATTTGCGATTTTGCTGTGGCGACTCTGGAAGAAGCATTGGAATTGAGATCTGCGGGAATAACCGATAACTTGCTGGTTCTGGGGAGTTGTTTTCCCGGTCAGGAAGGTGCTTTTTTACAATATGATGTAATGCCAACGCTACTGGATGTGGATACCGCTTTACGTCTTAATGCCGAAGCAGTCAGCCAGAAACGGCAGCTGAAAGTGCATTTGAAAGTTGATAGTGGGATGGGACGGGTTGGTTTCCTCCCTGAGCAACTGCGGGAATTTCTATCTCAGTTGAGCCAACTTGACGGGTTGACAATCGAAGGGTTTATGTCTCATCTGGCTTGCGCTGATGAGTTGAACTCTACGGTGACGGTAGACCAGCAGGGGCAATTTCGGATGATGTTGCAAATGGTACGTGAAGCCGGGATTGAACCACGTGAAATTCATCTTAATAACAGTGCTGGGTTGAGTGGTTGGGAGTGTCCGGAATGTACTATGTCGCGGCCAGGAATCATGCTTTATGGCGGCCTTCCCGGGTTTGATTTTTCCTCTAAGTTAGACTTGCAGCCTGTGATGCATCTGCGTAGTTGTATTGCCCAGTTACGGCAGCTACCCGCTGGAAGTGGTATCTCCTATGGTCATTGTTACCACGCCCATGATGATATGAAAGTTGCGGTTCTGCCGATTGGTTATGCCGATGGCTATAATCGACTCCTCAGTAATTGCGGTCAGGGAATTTTGCATGGGGAGAAAGTTCCGGTGATCGGCAGGGTCTGTATGGATTGGATTATGCTGGATGTCAGCCATGTCTCTGATGTTGCGGTTGGTGATTGCGTTACCCTGCTTGGTTCGGCGGACGGTTTATCAATAACTGGAGATGAGTTGGCAGAGCAACTTGACACCATTTCCTATGAAGTTTTTTGCCGTATTGGTAGTCGAGTCCCGCGGCGATATCTGCCAGAATCATAGCGTTAAAAGCGGTTGTCAGCGGGGGGGAATCATGCTAATAAATCATTCAATTTCCAGTTCGTCAAACTGGCTCAAAAACACTCTTCATTTCATATATAAAATAGCGTAGCAACTTAGATATATGCAAAATTAGCCAGGCAGTGCCGGGAGGTGGCTGTTTCGCTGTTTTTTTATCCCGATAACTTTTTTGATATGACCCTTGAAAGGAAACCCCATGGCTGCCATCAAGCGTGCGTTGATTTCAGTATCTGATAAAACCGGAGTTCTCGATCTAGCTCGTGAATTGAGTAGTTTCGGAGTTAAACTATTGTCAACGGGTGGAACTGCAAAATTGATTCGTGATGCCGGTATTCCGGTGATGGATGTCGCTGATTATACCGGGTTTCCTGAGATGATGGATGGGCGAGTGAAAACTTTGCATCCAAAAGTTCATGGTGCCCTGCTTGGGTTGCGCGATAATCCTGAGCATGTCGATGCGATGGCAAAACATGATATCGAAGCGATTGATATGGTGGTGGTTAACCTTTATCCTTTTGAGGCGACGGTGGCCAAGGAAGGTTGCAGCCTGGAAGATGCTATCGAGAATATTGATATTGGTGGACCGACGATGCTGCGCAGTGCCGCAAAAAATAATAAGTTTGTCACTGTGGTGATTGATCCGACTGATTACGAAACGGTTCTCACCGAAATGAAGCAGAACAGCGGTGAGGTATCGACTGAGACCAATTTTCAGCTGGCGGTGAAGGTTTATCAACATACTGCTGCCTATGATGGTGCGATTTCAAATTGGCTTGGAAAGAAAACCAGCGAAGATGCTGTTGATTTTGCTCCAACCCTGACCCTGCAATTTCAAAAAGCTCAGGGGATGCGTTACGGTGAAAATCCACATCAGAAAGCGGCATTCTATGTAGAAAAAAACATTGCTGAAGCGTCAATTGCAACGGCACACCAACTACAGGGCAAGGCACTTTCCTATAATAATATTGGCGATACCGATGCGGCCCTTGAGTGCATCAAACAATTCAGTGAAGCACCGGCTTGTGTCATCGTCAAACACGCTAATCCTTGTGGCGTGGCTACAGGAACTACCTTGCTGGAAGCTTATCAACGGGCTTTCTCTACAGATCCAGAATCTTCATTTGGTGGCATTATCGCTTTTAATCAAGAGCTGGATGCTGAAACAGCGCAGGCCATTGTTGATCAGCAATTTGTCGAAGTCATTATCGCGCCAAAGGTTGCCGCTGCGGTTCCGGAAATTATTGCAAAAAAGAAGAATGTCCGTTTACTCGAATGTGGTGAGTGGCCAGCTGAAACTGCTCAGAGACTTGATTACAAGCGGGTCAATGGTGGGCTATTGGTCCAGGAAGCCGATCTGCTGTTGAATGATGATTTAAAGGTTGTCACCAAGCGGGCGCCGACCGATAAAGAACGTCAGGATCTCGATTTCGCTTGGCGGGTGGCCAAATTTGTCAAGTCGAATGCGATTGTGTATTGCAAGGATGGTATGACTATCGGTGTTGGAGCGGGACAGATGAGCCGAGTCAATTCAGCACGAATTGCTGCGATCAAGGCTGAACATGCCGGGCTGGATGTCAAAGGTGCAGCAATGGCTTCGGATGCATTTTTCCCTTTCCGTGATGGTCTCGATAATGCTGCTGCTGTCGGCATCACGGCAGTTATTCAGCCTGGTGGATCGATTCGCGATGAAGAGGTTATTGCTGCAGCAGATGAGGCGGGAATTGCGATGATTTTTACTGGCATGAGACATTTCCGCCATTGATGATTGACTGTAGGGGCGGGGG
>JAOZLQ010000100.1:5480-8430 GCA_029934755.1 Desulfuromusa sp.
TCTGCTTGCCGCGCCCTGTACAAACAAAGGGCGCGGCAAGCAGCGCCCCTACGGGTGTAAAGGTATCAAATATGAAGATTCTGGTTATCGGTGGTGGTGGGCGTGAACATACTCTGGTCTGGAAGATTGCGCAGTCTCCATTAGTGGAACAAATTTACTGCGCACCGGGGAACCCCGGAATCGCTGAACTGGCTGAATGTGTCCATATTGGCGCCGATGAAATTGACGCTTTGCTTGATTTCGCTTTGGCAGAAAAGATTGATCTGACCGTGGTTGGGCCAGAGGTGCCGCTGACTATGGGAATCGTCGATATTTTTCAGACTGCCGGGTTGGAAATATTCGGTCCCAATAAGGCTGCAGCACAGATTGAAGGAAGTAAGCGTTTTTCCAAGGATCTGATGGCTCGCTACAATATCCCGACTGCGGCTTATCGGAGTTTTTCTGATCATGCTCAGGCGGTTGCCTACATCCGTGAGCAAGGTGCTCCGATTGTTGTCAAGGCTGATGGCTTGGCAGCGGGGAAGGGTGTCATCGTCGCCATGACCGAAGAACAAGCGATTGCTGCTGTTGATGAGATCATGCTCGATCAGGTTTTTGGTGACGCTGGTGCCAGTGTCGTCATTGAAGAGTTTATGGATGGTGAAGAAGCCTCTTTTTTCGCCTTTACCGACGGTAAAAATATCCTGCCGCTCGCTTCATCGCAGGATCATAAACGGGTCAATGACAATGATGAGGGTCCAAATACCGGTGGTATGGGAGCATATTCTCCCGCTCCAGTAGTGACTGATGAACTCTATCAGGTTATTGTCGACACCGTTGTTAAGCCTACAATTAAGGGGATGGCTGAGGATGGTTGCCCGTACAGCGGGATTCTCTATGTCGGACTGATGATCAAAGACGGCAAGCCTCGCGTGGTGGAATACAACGCCCGGTTCGGCGATCCTGAGGCACAGCCGCTACTGATGCGGATGAGATCAGACATCGTCCCGGTGTTGCAAGCCTGTGCACGTGGAGAATTGCAGCAGAATTCTATTGAATGGTATGATAAAGCGGCTGTTTGTGTGGTGCTGGCCAGTGGTGGTTATCCTGCTGCCTATGAAAAAAATCTGCCGATCAGTGGTCTAGATGAGGCTGCTGAAATTGAGGATTTGATGGTTTTTCATGCCGGAACAGCATTGAAAGATGGTCTGATTGTCAATCAGGGCGGTCGGGTTCTTGGGGTTACTGGGCTGGGAGATACCGTCAGGGATGCGATTGATAAGGCTTATGCTGGAGTCAAGGTTATCCATTGGGATAAGGTTCATTATCGGCATGATATCGGTGCCAGAGCGTTAAACAGATGATGACGTTGCAAAAAGTCCGCCCTGCTGCGTTACGGTATTTTTTCAGGATCTAGACATACTGATGTATGTCTTCGCCCCTGAAAAAATGCCAAGCCTTGCCGGACGAAATTTTTGTTTAGCCAGCATTTTCATTGTATCCATCGTGTCAATTTTTATATGACTATTGAACTGGGAGACGTAGAGAGAATGAGTGATAAAAAACCTGTTGTCGGGATTTTGATGGGTAGCGATAGCGATTACGACATTATGGTCGAGTCGGCTAAAATTCTGAAACAGTTCGAAATCCCTTTTGAGATGATTGTTTCCAGTGCCCATCGTACTCCAGAACGGACTCTCAAATATGTACGGAGTGCCCGTGATAGAGGGATTAAAATACTGATTGCTGGTGCGGGTGCCGCAGCGCATTTGGCTGGAGTGGTCGCTGCAGAGACAATGTTGCCGGTGATTGCTGTACCTATTGACGCAACCTCCATGCGTGGTCTTGATGCGTTGCTGGCGATGGTGCAGATGCCTGCTGGAATCCCTGTCGCGACTATGGCTATAGGCTTAGCTGGTTCGCGTAATGCCGGGATTTTTGCTGCGCGGATGCTGGCGACAGCAGATCCAGAGTTGGAGAAGAAACTATTGCAATTCAAACAGGATATGGCTGTAGGTGTGGTTAAAAAATCGGATCGTGTGCAGGAAAAAATGGCAGACGATGGACTGATTTAGTCAGCTTTAAGTTGTATACAATATACAATTAATTGGTTGACAGTTGTGTCCTTTTTGATTTAGCTTGGCTCCGGTTGCCAACCAATAATTTTAAAGGGAGGAATTAACAGATGAAGAAGTTAATTGTATTGCTGATTGTAGCCGCTTTTCTAGGGACAGCATTTGTTGCTGTTGCTCAAGACAAGGGTCCTGCTGTAATCAAGATGGACAGAGCAAAAATGGGTGTTGTTACTTTTGACCACGCCAAACACCAGGCCAACACATCTGATTGTACAGAATGTCACCACACTGAGGGTTTTGAAACATGTAGCAGTTGTCATAGAAAAAGTGATTCAAAAGAGGACGTGAAAAAGTATAAAAAGGCAATACATAAAAACTGCAAGGACTGTCATAAAGCACTAGGCAAAGGTCCACTTAAAAAATGTAGCGAATGTCACGTTAAAGCTAAATAAATTACATTATACATAAGTTTTTATTGAAATACCGGCCTGAGTTATTCAGGCCGGTATTTTTTATGGGTGTTGGTTGAATGAAAGAGACTCTGGATAGTTTATCGATAGGTGCTTTGCAGCTTCTCCAGGCTGAAGATGGTTATCGATATTCTTTGGATCCAGTTTTGTTGGCCCGCTTTGTCAATATCAATAATCTCTCAAGAATTGTTGATCTTGGAACCGGATCAGGAATCCTGCCATTATTGCTGGCAAGTTTGAGCGATGTCGAAGAATTGATTGGTATTGAGGTTCAGTCTGAACTGGCGGAGCGATCTAAAAGGAATGTTCAGCTCAACGGCTTTCAAGATCGTGTGCAAATACTGCAGGGAGATATCAGAAATATTCGAGATATTATTCCGGCAGATAGTGTTGATCTGGTTGTCAGTAATCCCCCTTATCGTCAGC
>JAOZLQ010000235.1 GCA_029934755.1 Desulfuromusa sp.
ATCTGGCAGAAATGCTCAGCTATTCAGGACTCTACCGCCTGGTCATGAAATATCCGCTGCCAACGCTGATTGAATTGAAAAATTCACTCTACCGCCCCGGATATCTGAAGCAGGTCAATCGTTACTGTCCCAAGGTCACTCTCAGTGATCTGCTCCCCTACCCTGCAGGAGTCCGCGCTCAGGCAGTCAAACCAGACGGAACAACATTGGACGATTTTCTTTTTGTCGAAAGCAAACGAGCCCTGATCGTCGGCAATGCACCATCCCCAGCAGCAACATCGGCTATGCCGATTGCACGGTATATTTGTGAAAAAGTCGAAAAATTGATTGATATTTAAAATCCAAATAGACTGTTTTTTTTCTTCCTCCGATTAGCATGGTACAGAAAGGTATCTATCTCACTCTGGTTGAAATAACAGATCAGTCTCTGGACATCATTTTATTCTAAAAACAACAGCCCCATTTCCGAACGATGAGATTACCCCTCCAGAAATCTTTTGAAAAATGGATAAAAACCCAAGATATCAGACAATTTGACAAATCAAATTATTTTTTACAATTTCTCAATTAAAGGGGTATAATCCCAGACAGTCGAAAGGATTCTGCCATGACACTCTCAGTCAATAGTAACATTTCCGCCCTGAATGCTTTATCAACCAAACAAAGTATCACCGCCAATAATATTGCTAACAGTGAAACCAGAGATTTCAAAGGATCGACAACTATTTTAGCAGAGGATTCAAACGGATCAGTCAGCGTAATAACTCAACCCGTCAACACTCCAGGAACCATGATTCAGCAACCGGATGGTACCCTGGAAGAAACATCCAATATCGATCTTGCCAGAGAAATGACTGACATGATCACCACCAGACATGCTTACGAAGCCAATCTGAAAGCCTTAAACATCAATACAGAAATGGAAGATGCTGTACTGGATATCATTGGCTAATAAAGTATCAACTGCACCCACTACATAACCCAGGTGCATGAACTGAATAATACCAAGAATTGTCAGAACACTTGGGGTGAAAACTCCAGCAAATGTTCCCAGTTTTTTTATCCTGTTTTTTAGCAACAGAACGAGACTGTCATTCAGTAAATTCATCCCGTAACCGGCGGAAAATCTCCCTATATGCACGACGATCATCGTGTTGTTGAACCGACCGCGCCAACCGAGAAATGGTTTTACGATCAATCTCTGGAATTAGCTCAAGCATTTCATCAAAAGCAGCAGCAAAGCTATCAGCGTTACAAAGCCGATCACGCAATTTTTCGAGTTGATGGAACTGCTTCTTTTCCCCTCGTGAAACTTGGTCCAAAGTTTCTAATTGATTTAATAAACTCTCAAAAGCATCCTCGGATTTACGCAACATTCCCGCTAGATGCTTCAACTGACGGCGCTGTGAACTATACCCCTTGGTCAAACGAGCCTGCTCAGCTTCTTGAGCAATGGTTACGGGAAGATCAAGTTGGGAGAACTGATTATCGGTCAACCCAACCAGTTGTTCAGCTATTAGTTCAATCTGCTTTGCCTGCTGTTTTTTTTTGGTTCGACTCAGCGGCAGATTCTCTTCTACAATTTCATTCATCAATTTATAATCTCCAAAAAATTTCATTCGATAAGAGGCAACGCCGCAGAGCGGACTTTTTATGGCACCGTCAAAACTACCCTGAGTGAGAGATGAGGGTCAATTGAGAAAATTCCTGTCTCACGGTCAGTTTTTTGCTATGATTCAGCAGACTATTCATTGGGAGGAAATAAATGGATTACGGAATCACCCGCGAGCGCTCACTGGAACTGCTTAATCAACATCTAAGCAGTCCTAACTTAATAAAACATTCCCTGGCCAGCGAGGCGGTCATGCGCACATTGGCACGCCATTTTTCTGAAGATGAAGACCTTTGGGGCTTAACCGGCTTATTGCATGATCTCGATGCCGAACTGACTTTGGATGATCCCGCTCGTCACACCCATGACACGGTTCGTATCCTGCGTGAAGAAGGGGTTGCCGAAGAAATTATCGAGGCGATTCGAATGCATAATGAACTGGCCCATAGTGATAAACGAAGCGAGCCATTTCACCATGCCTTAGCGGCCGGAGAAACTATCACCGGATTAATTATCGCGACAGCACTGGTCTATCCAGATAAAAAGTTAGCCAGCGTCAAACAAAAATCGGTGCGAAAAAGGTACAAGGAAAAACAGTTTGCCGCTGGAGCAAATCGAAGCATTATAGCCGAATGTGAGTTAATTGGAATCCCGATACCTGACTTCTGCGATCTCTGTTTAGAAGCAATGCAGGGAATTGCTTTTGATCTGGGTCTTTAAACTTGGATAGATTATGAATAGTAAAGAATTGACCCGCCTGTTACAGTCTTTAGTCGATGGTCAAATCAGTGTTGATGATGGTGTTGAACGGCTGAAGCAGCTTCCATTTGAAGATCTTGGCATTGCTCAGATCGATCACCATCGCGAACTTCGACAGGGAGTTCCTGAAGTTGTCCTCGGTGAAAGTAAAAGTCTGG
>JAOZLQ010000013.1 GCA_029934755.1 Desulfuromusa sp.
TTTAACGCTTGAAGCAATAAAGAATATTGAAGAGAGGATAAATATAATCCATCCCCACAAGTGAATCGTATTGTTATTCATATTTTCTCACACATTGACGGGTTCTTCCCTGCTTCTTGCGGAACTACTTCGATGCCAGATCCAGAACTTTATTCAAACGCAGGAAGTTGATAATATCCTGTTTATCCTCTATTGAGACAGCATCATTGGGGATGAAGAAGAAAGAGGCTTCTTTGAGGTACAACATGAGTCCCGGAGCGGCATCCCGATAGCCATAAAACGTTTCCCAGTTAAATTCAAATTCTTGTCCTTGTTCGATTCCGGCAATTTTGTCCTGATCTATGCTGTAATCAATCTTACCTGGGAAATGCGGTTTAGCTTTGATTTTTTTTACCGCTTTATTAACCAGAAATTGCTTGGCAAAGACACAGTAAAGGCCAAAGGCGATCATGCCAAAGGCAATCAGTTGGTTATCAAATAACCCCAACAGCCCGCAAGCCCCAACAATCCAGGTGACTGTGCCATAAAAGAAGCGCATCTTAAAACGCTTATCTGATGCATAATAGGCATTATAAAAAGTACGCCAGATTTTTTCACTGAGATCGTAAGTAATATTGATTTGTTGGCTCATAGGCTAAGTATTCCAGGCAGAAGGTGGTCTGTGTCTTGTTCATTTACCTTATAGACGGGTATTGGGTCAAAGATTATTTCAAAACGAACCTGTAGCCAAAATAAAGGCTGGTGCTTTAGCTCTTTCGGTGTAGGAAACTGTTCAAACGCAATAATATTCCCTGTTTGGTTATCAGCGCGCCATGGGGACAGAGTTCCTGACAACAAAAACAACGAATGCAGCGGTCATAATCAATCTGTAATTTACCATCTGCAATTTTCATTGCTTCCGGTGGACAGTGGGTGACGCAGTCATTACAAAGTTGGCAGAGTTTATGATCCGGTTCAGGACGGGCGGTCAGGGCATTGCGTAGATAATGCTTCAGCCCCCCTTTAAGGCCGAAATTGACATCGGTTATTTTTGCTGGACGAAAATTATTGATCTTCAGTAATTCAAGCGGATCACCATGGAGTTCCAGTTGTTGCAGTTGAGTGTAGGGGCGTCCAGTATCGATGGCTTGCTGTTGTGTGTAAACCTGGTGTGATTTCATTCCCACCAGTTCTGTCGCTACCGTATCGATTGCCTGGGGATGGCTGCCTGCCAACAGCACCCCGATTTGCACCGGGTCGCCACTGCCCGGCCCTTCGCCTTCCATTCCGACGACCGCATCAACAATAGTTAATGCAGGAGCCAGAGCTTCGCAAAGTTCCAACAACATCAGGGCAAAGAAAGACTTATCTGTTCCGGCCTGCAAGTGGAGACGGGGTTTGCGCAGGCCAACGACAGCTCCAAACATATTTTTTACGCCGCAGGTTAGTCCCATCATCTGGTGAGTTTTCAGCTTTGGCAGGTTGATGATCACATCCGCATCCAGAATTTCCTGGGCAACCTCAAATTGGTGAAAGGTTCCACCAGTTGGATTAATTGTGACCGACGTCTCAAAAGGGACAAAGTCGCAACCGGTTTCTTCTACAACGGCAAGAATTCCACTTTTGCGGGCAACATTTTCTGGGCTGCCAATTCCGGGAGAATCACCGAGTGTTACGTTGCCACCAGCGTTTTGAGCTAGTTTAATCACAGCACGGACAATTTCTGGATGGGTCGTTACCGCTTTTTCGGGAGGTTTGCCAGCAAGTAGATTCGGTTTGATGAGTACTTTTTGTCCAGGTTTGACAAAAGAGGAGATTCCTCCCAGCGGTTCCAAAAGTTTTTCAACCGCGGCGAGAGTATCCGTTGGGTTGTACGTATTCAGCCGTTGTAACGAAACGCGGGCATGCTCAGGGTTGAGTGGGGATTGCAATAGCATAAACTCTCTATTATCCTAGCTGATTATGCAGATATCTATTGTCAGATTCAAGAATGCTTCCAAAGATAAATCTGTTATATTCTATTTTCAATAAACTGGATCGATTTTGCAACCTCTGAAGGGATAATTATGAAAACTATTGGATTATTAGGTGGAATGAGTTGGGAATCGACGGTTCTTTATTACCAACTACTCAATGAGGGAGTACGAGAGCGGCTTGGAGGTTTGCATTCGGCAAAGATTTTAATGCACAGTGTCGATTTTGCTGAAATTGAACAATTTCAGGTCAATGGACAGTGGCAAGAAGCGGGTAAAAAACTCGCTGCTGCTGCACTTGGATTAGAACAGTCCGGGGCGGATATGGTTTTGATCTGTACCAATTTGATGCATAAAGTTGCACCTATTATCGAAGCACAAATTCAGGTTCCATTGCTGCACATTGCCGATGCTGCAGGAAGTGCAATTAAAGCCCAAGGTTTGAAAACAGTTGGGTTGTTGGGAACACGTTACACTATGGAAGAAGATTTTTATCGGCAGCGGTTACTGGATAAATTTAATCTGGAAGTGATCATCCCTGAGCCGGAAGAGCGAAAATATGTTCATCAGGTTATTTTTGAGGAACTTTGCCAGGGGAAACTGACTGATGAAGCGCGGGAAAATTATCTGACAATTATTGATAAATTGCGTGCCAAAGGAGCAGAGGGGGTGATTCTTGGCTGTACCGAAATACCGCTTTTGATTCGTCAAGATGATACCAATTTACCATTGTTCAATACTGCTGCACTGCATGCTCAATATGCCCTGGAATTTTCTTTTGCTGAGTAGCTCTATGAATAAAGAAGCTTTGCGTGATCAGATCATTGCCCGATTGAAGGCTGATCACGCTTTGCAGCTGCAGGCGGCGAAGACCGCTCATGCCGCTGCGACCCATGATGAAAATATCCCCGATAATAAATATGCCACTCTTGGCCTTGAGGCATCCTATGTTGCGCAAGGTCAGGCTAATCGTGCGCAGGAAATTTTGCAGGTCATCCAAGTATTTCGGCAACTGATTTTACAGGATTTTTCTGCGGAGTCGGCAATTCGTCTGACAGCGGTGATCCAACTGGAGGACCAAGAGGGACGGGTCAGGTTGGTGTTTCTTGGTCCTGCAGCAGGTGGCTTGCTTTTGAACTTTGACGGAGTGGAGATCATGATCATTACCCCTGCATCTCCTCTCGGACGAGAACTAATTGGCAAGCAGTGCGGTGATATGATTGAGCTTGAAGGTGATATTGTCCGGGAATACGAAATTATCTCAATTTGTTGACAGGTGAATCTCTTATCCTTTTAGTTGAAATGTCCTCTGACGTTTTTCAGCATAGTCAAATTCATGGGTTATTTTCCAGGAGACTATCAACCTGCGCCAGGATGTCCGCACGAAGTAACCGGCGATTATTGTTGCCAGCGCCCCCCAAAGAAGACCACCGAATCCCTGATAGCTGAAATGGAATACCCGCTGGACAAAATTATGACCACTTTTAAGGAGAAACCAGAACAGCAGCCCATAGAGGGTAACCCGTAACATCTGGTTTAAAATAATGCCGTATCTAATCTGTCCTGGTGCAGCTTTATTGACTAGTCGTTTCCAGCGGGTCATCAATAGGCCGTGCAGGCAGAAGAGAATTGCCAGCAGACTGTCCAGAGTACGCAGGATCAGATAGCCCGAAAGTGTGCCCCAAACGAGAGCGATGCTGAGAGTGTCGAGATTCATTACTCGATAACCGTGATCTGCTGCCCCTCAAATTCTACGACTTGGCCAGAGCGTATTTTGCAGCGTTTGCGCAGCTCCTGCTGACCGTTGACGGTAACGTGGCCCTTGCCAATCACCAATTTTGCAGTGCCGCCGCTGGGACACATTCCGGTTAGCTTGAGCAGATTGTTCAATTCGACAAACTCACGTCCAGCCAGATTGAATTCTTCCATCAACCATTCCTTTTATGTTGAGGGTTTTTGTTTTTCAGCTTGTTATTGGTTTTTGTCGCAACCCAGACGGCATGGCGGTAGCCTCCCTTGCCGGGTCTTTCACAGCGCACTGCGAAGCCTCCAGAGGAAAGTCGGTTTTCAAATCCGACATCGGGATTTTCACCCCAGATGGCAAAGGTTCCAGCAGCTTTGAGTGCCGCGTGGGTATGTGTGATGGCACGGCGACCATAGATCGGATCGTTTTGTTGATCGGTCTGCGGTCCGGGACCACGGTAGAGGTCGAGGATAATCGCATCAAAGCTTTCTTCAGGTGTTTTGCGGATCAACTCAGCAACATCGGAAATTTCAACTGTGACACGTGGATCACTGGCTGCCCTAGCGGTCAGTTCAGAGAGAAGGTCGAGGCACCACTCATGGATTTTAGGATTGAGCTCAGCAACAATAACCTGGGCAGTTTTTGGTAGAACATCAAGGATTGCACGTAGGGTGATTCCCATGCCCAGCCCACCGACCAGGACTTTCGGATTTGGGTGGTTCTTTAAGCTGTGGCAACCTAGCTCTCCAAGGGCTATTTCGGAGCGCTGGGCTTTACTGTTCATCAATATCTGTGAGCCTAGAGTGATAAGGAAATCCCCTTTGCCACGCTGACGTAGTTCGAGAATCCCCTCATCTTCTGTCGTAAATTGGTCGAGCACTTTCCAGGGTAGAGCCATGGAGTTTTCCTTGCGATAATCATCTCTCTTGATAGCTTCAGTTCAAGTAATTGAAATTTTACAATGTATCAAACCACTCTTAGTCTGGACGACCTTCCCCCCACTCTAACCCACAAGTCGGGGGGAGGGGATTCTGGCTCCTTCCCCGCTTGATGGGGGAAGGTTGGGATGGGGGTGGTTGCGAAGCAATATGTTTGGTTCGCTAGAGCTTCAATTGACTCCAGACTTGCACAGTTTTTCTCGTAGTGCATTGATGTTTGTATCTCCCAAATATTCATCAAAACTCATGACCCGGTCAATGATTCCTCCGGGGGTCAATTCAATAATCCGATTTGCTAGTGTGGTGACGAACTTATGGTCATGGGAGGTAAAGAGTATCACTTCAGAAAACTGGAGCAATGCATTGTTAAGCGCTGTGATCGATTCAAGATCAAGGTGGTTGGTTGGTTCGTCAAATAGCAGAACATTGGCATTGGTCAGCATCATCCGTGACAGCATGCAACGCACTTTCTCTCCACCGCTAAGGACATTGGTCATCTTGGTGGCCTCGTCGCCAGAGAACAGCATGCGGCCGAGAAATCCACGGGCAAAACTCTCTCCTTCGTGAGGTGGATACTGGCACAACCACTCAATAAGGCTCAAATTGTTTGTAAAATAGCTGCTATTTTCCTTGGGAAAATATGAGTTGGTAATGGTCACACCCCAACGGAAACTGCCGCTATCGGGTTTTAGTTCACCAGCAAGAATCTGCATCAGGGTGGTTTTGGCGACACTGTTCCCCCCGACAAAGGCTATTTTGTCCCCTTTGTTGACGACCAGATCCAGATTGTCCAATACTTTGATCCCATCGATGCTTTTGCTCAAGCCTTTCACTTCAAGGATGATATCGCCACAGGGGCGCTCGGGCTTGAACAGTATAAACGGATATTTGCGTGAAGATGTCGGTAACTCTTCGATATCCAATTTGTCCAGCAGTTTTTTACGCGAGGTTGCCTGTTTGGCTTTTGAGGCATTGGAACTAAAACGGGCAATAAAATCCTTGAGTTCGTTAGCTTTGTCGCTGGCTTTTTTGTTGGCATCCTGTTTTTGTTTCAAAACCAGTTGACTGGCTTCATACCAGAAATCGTAGTTACCGACATAGGTGCGGATGGTTCCAAAATCGATATCGGCAATATGGGTACAGGCTTGATTGAGAAAATGCCGGTCATGCGAAACAACGATGACAGTATTTTGGAAACGGCCAAGAAACTCTTCGAGCCATTGAATTGATTTAAGATCAAGGTGGTTGGTTGGCTCGTCAAGGAGCAATATGTCAGGATTACCGAACAGTGCCTGAGCCAGCAGCACCCGAACTTTGTCCCCACCTTCCAGTTCCTTCATTTTTTTATGCCGTAGTTCTTCGGGAATGCCCAGTCCACTCAATAAAATCGCTGCTTCAGATTCAACATCGTAGCCATTCATTTCGGCAAATTCTGTTTCCAGTTCCCCGGAGCGGACACCGTCTTCCTCGGTAAATTCTTCTTTTGCGTAGATCGCTTCACGTTCGGCCATCACGCTGTATAGACGCCTATGACCCATGATCACGGTATTGAATACAGTCTCATCATCAAAGGAAAACTGGTCCTGGTTTAGCACAGCCAAACGCAGTCCTTTGCCGATGGAGACTTCGCCTTTGTCGGGTTCGGAATTGCCTGCCAGTATTTTAAGAAAGGTTGATTTCCCGGCTCCGTTAGCTCCAATAAGACCGTAGCATTTGCCGGGGGTAAACTTGATATTGACATTTTTGAAAATGGTTCGTTTGCCATAGGCCAAGCAGATATTTGATGCACTGATCATGGGTGAGTTATTTCCTGTAATGTACGGTTTTAAAATAAAAAAACCACAGGATCGAACCCCTGTGGCCTTCGCGCAGCGAATCTATATCACTGATTCACCCAGCACGCAACGTTTTTCCGTGTCATCCTCGGGTCTAACGAAACGAAATTGGAATTAAAATACAGGCTGATTGCCACCAAGGCACCAAGAAAAACTTTTAAACGGAGAGGCGCTGAGGAGTGCAGAGATCGCAGAGAATTCTTAAAATCTTATTGTTTCAGGCTTATAACTAAAAGTGAGGTCAGTTTTTGGGTTTCTCTGCTTCTCTCCGCCTCTGCGTTAAGGTTTTTGACTTTCTTGGTGTCTTGGTGGCTAACTCTTCAGTTTTTAAGTTTTTTTAGAACCTTATTTTTGGTTATAGAATCGAAGAAAAAACTCCAAATTTTGTTTCGATTACAGTAGACTCTCAAGCTTGGTATTTCTGTCCGATATTGTTTTTGGATGGAGCTATTTTCTATATAAGGAATATATTTATGATCATCGGATTTGCCGGAAAAGCTGCTTCAGGAAAAACCACCGCCGCTAGATATTTGCTTGAGAAATTGAATGCAAATATTGTGATTCTGCCAATGGCATTAATATTACGCGAAGAAGTTGAGAATTTCATCCGCCAGGTAGGGGCTGAGGATCAAGTCCCCCTGATTTATGGAGATCAGGACGACAAAGTTCGGATTTTTTATATCGATGAGAAGCTAGCGTTAGAAAATTGTCCTGTCTGGGAAAACTTTGTTGCCGACCATCACGAGATTCAGGATCATCCCGGTCAATCTGCCGTGACGGTTCGCCGGATTCTACAATGGTGGGGGACTGAATATCGCAGAGCTCAGGATCCTGATTACTGGACTAAGGCCTGGGAGAAAAAACTCCTCGAATATGATCTGGCGTCAACCCATGTCTTGGTTGATGACGTTCGTTTTATCAACGAACTGAATATTATCAAGAAGCATGGCGGAACGTTTATCAAAATCGAACGACCAGGGTTTGATGGTGCCAATAACCACAGCAGTGAAAATTCTCTGGATGGCTATGATGATTGGAACCTAGTTATTCGTAATGATGGTAGTCTAGAGGAATTTCAGCAGCAGACTTTGGTGAAAGTTCGGAGCCTATTTGAGGAAGAGTGAACCCTTATTTTACTCTGATAACTGCCTTTTTTGTCCCTCTTCGTATTCCTGTTGATGAGCCTCCTATTGTAGTTGGGAATGTCTGTGAACCTGTGTGTAATGTGGTACTGGCTGCTGGGGGGGAAGGTAAGTTCCATGCCACAGGGATGGAGCGGTTCCCTCCGCTAATGTAGGTGATTTTAAAACCGGTTGAGCCAGCCAATCCTAGATCGCTGAGATTTGGTAGAATAAATTCAAGTTTACTATTTTTTTGAATGATGAAGTTGGAAATTTTCAGTTGCTTGCCACCGATCGTCATAAGGGTTTGTCCCGAACAGCCAAAGCCATCACCCGTGACAATAATATGAGTTTCTGCGGGGATGTAGTTAAGCCTTGCATTCCCAAGTAGCAGGGGATGGTTTGCCTCAACTTTGTCAATCTGGGGTGCAACGTGATGTCGTTCGTAAAAACTGGTGATAACCCCGTCATAAATAGCGACATCCCAAAAAAGTGGACTATATCCTTGATGACTTCCACAGACATACCCACGCCATTGCCCGTCTTCCAAGTGTAAGCTATAGCGACCGCTGGTATCCGTGATTAATGGTAACGGCGGTAGGAAAACACGCCCGGGAAACACACTTGTAGATTCAGATTCATCTTGCCTGGTAAAAACCACCTGAACCCTATCAGCAGGTTGACCCTTACTTTTAAAGATCTGACCGCTGACATTGTGCGGGGGGGCTATTGTTGTTGTCTGTTCTGCTGGTGTGATGATAGCAACAGTATTTGAGCTTGGTCCCCGGCCATTTATGGCTGCTGAAAGAATGCTTGGGCTCAGCATGATTATAAGGATGAACAGTGTTGTTTTTTTCAATATCATAGTTTTCCCCTCTCCTGCTTTTTGGCTGTTTTCCATAAAACCGGATCGGATGGTAGTGATATTTGTCCATTCATATAGAGGGCACGGAGTCGATACTCAATATCGATGTCCGCAGTTTTGTCAGGATCGGTAAACGTATTCTCATTCAGTAGCCCTGATACTCGCCTGAAATCTTTTGCGTTGACTGGCCGACGTTCTACCAGATACCCACGAACTTCAGCACCCATGGTCTTCCAACGCAACTGGGGGGTGTTCAATTTGTTTTTTCGCAGTTTTAATCCTTCCGGTGCGACAATCTCATATTCTTCGATGGAGCGGCAGGAATAGTCTCCCGAGTCTTTACTTTCGTTGCCAGCTTTGTCGATAGCAGTGACGTAGTAGCGATACTTCGTTCCAAATTTTGTCCCACTGTCAGTATAACTTAGCAGTGTGATGATTTCTTTGTTCAGTTTTAGACGCGTTTTCCAATTATCAGTACTACGGTAAATGTTATATCCCGCCACATTAGTGGAAGATGAATGTGTCCAAGTTAATTCGATATTGTTATTGGTTGGGTGAAGTGCAGTTAAAAATGGTTTTTCTGGCGGACGGATATCTTTAACTTCAACCCTAACGATATCACTGAGTGGGCTTTGATTCCCACTGCCATCAATAGCTCTGACTGCAAAGATGTAAGCTGCTGGTGACTTTGGATCAAGTTGTTCCTGATAGAGTTGAGGGTCTTTAGTTAAAATAATCCGTACCGGTTGCAGAGTCCGAATGCCCTCCAGCCCCCGGTATATCTGGTAGGTGACCACATCTTTGTCTGACACAGCTTGCCAGCGAAGGGTAACGACGGCTTTCTCGCTGATTTCAGCTTTTGGTGTCGTGATTTTTGCTGGAGGAACCTTATCGCTAAGGACAGCAGTACGTAGGGTTGAAAAACGTCCCGGTTGCTTGTCCTTAGCGGCTCCCTGTAAGGCGTAGATATAGAGCTGTCCCTGTTTCACATCATGGTCGACAAACTTCTGCTGATCTCCCAAAATCTTGGTATAGATTTCCATTCCACGCATGTTGCGTTCTGCTACAGAACTAGCTGATTTACGATAAATGTTTATTGACGAATAGTGACTCTTTTCCGGGTTTTTCCAGTGAAGAGTAAATTCTCCGTCTGCGTTGGAAATGTTAAAGGCAAAAGGTGGATCCGCTGGACGTTTTTGACTCTTTGCCTGCACCGAGGCGGGAAAAACAAGGATGATTAAAATGAAAAAGTAGATATATTTCATAAATTTATTTTTCCTCAAGTTCGACACAATGCTGCAATGGATTGCAGGTTTCGAAGATTGCTTCCGGCATGCCGCCCCACGGTCTGTCATCGCTGCGTTCTGGAAATTTTCCGATGCCAATATTGTTTGTATTAATCTCCAAGCTAATCTCTTGGCTTTCAGGATCATCTACAGGAATAAATAAATATCCGGCGGCACATTTTTTTTGCTCGGTATCTACGCAGGCTGTGTAGGTAAAACCAAGACCGTGCTTAACTGAATCCCCGACCCTATATTCCTTCGGAAAGACAGAAAGGGGGAGTTCCGGGGCGACTTCCCATTCTTGATCTAAAAGATGAAATTTCCCTTCAATGAAGGGGGTCAAACAGATGCCTGTTGTTATGCTGTCATTATTCTGTGTGGCGAAAAGTCCACCAGTTACCCCCGGATTTAGAGTGAAACCAACAAGCCCCTGCTCTATATGGAGATTAAAATTTATACCTGTGGACAAGGCCAACCCCATGCCGTCCTCGGTGTCTGGATGGAGCCACAGGCCACCACTAGCACTGCCGATGGATGTATTGATATCAATACAAAGATCACCGGTGTGATCATGAGCATTGATATTTCCGCTCATGGTTGAGTCGATGTTGAGCATATCCATGGAAATACCTGCGTGGAATAAGTATGACAACGAATGAGACAGTTCCTCTGGCGGGCAAAGAGCAAGATTTGAACTTGTTTCACAATAAAGCTCTCCCTCTAGGTAACCACTAAGGCTGCCTATTATATTTCCTCTACTTATATCATTGGCCACGGTTTCGAAGGAATCATGACCAGGCATGTCTTGTGCGGAATCAAAAAGGTTGGCAAAGTCTGGAATCTCTGCACCACCCCGGATACGGACATAGGCATTTGTCCCCAGTCCATATCCCATACTTAATTGGCCGGCAATAGAGCCCAGTACCGGCAGCTTGAATGTACCGACGATCTCTGCTGTGACACTATCTTTTGGTTTTCCCAACTCGCTTGACATTAATAATCCACCGGCAGCGCCCGAGAAAAATGCCCCGGGATCACCTATGAGTCCACTGAATATGGATTCCTCCATGATTTGGTTAGCATATCTTGGTGTGCCGGCCTTGCCTTTTAGTACCGATGCAAGGTTAAGGAGCATTCGACCGTAATCAATGTAGGCAACTAATGCATCTGTTGGATTATCGAGCCTCCCTGCATCATCGGGGGTGATCGTTGGTAACATGGACATCAGGGTATCCCCCGGGCTTTCAGGTGGATTGAGGATGGGCATAGTTTTCAGGTAGCCCCACTGACTTCCGTTTGTATCAACAGAATTGAGCGGGCTCTGACCGGTGTAGACGTCTTGCAGTAGAGTCATCCTGAGGTTTTCAAGCCCCTGTAGTGCTGCATTAAATGGCATAAGGCCGCTACAGCGATCCGGTGGTGCTAAGATCAGAGGTGTTTTATTGCAGTCCAAAGCAAACATATCGAGATATTTCTGCCACTCTGGTGGTACACTATTGGCCATTTCTATGACTTGTTTCGTTATTTCCGGAAGTTTGATCATTGCGGTGAGGGCGATTTCGATCTCATCCCCAGCAGAAGCGATATCTTTGAACGACTTAAGTAGCGGTGTAAAGGCAAGATCACTACCGGTTGTTTCTTTCTGCAACCACTTCTCTGAGATGCCAACTAATTTAATCCCCATGTTTACCATTTTTTCCTGCTTGAATCCCTCAACAAGTTCGTCGCTATGACCGATGGTGTTAACCATACAGGCAAGAGGGTGGCGTTCTCCACAACCGTTGATGCGCAGTCGTGGTAGTGCGATATTCAGGCTATCGGCAACAATTGAGGAAAAGGCCTCTGTACGTTGTTTGTCGTTATTGCTGAGAAGTTGATCACGGTTCTTCAAAAGCGACACCATGGCTGCTGCCGGAACAGTAAAAATCTGATCTGGCAGATTGAGACTGCTGAATTCGGGGGTGGTCTGTAACTGACTGACAAGGTTTGGAATACCAATCTGTTGATCTTGTAGCCGCTGGAATTTTCCTTCCAAATTATCATCGATGGTGCTGATGAGATAGCTTGTTCCCCAGTTAAGAGTGAGCCCAATTATGGGTTGATCGGGCCAAAGCGAGGTCACGAGGAAATCGGTACATTCGCCAACGATATAGGCGGGATAATCATCACGGCCTGCCTCTTGTAAAATAGACCCAACTTCATTTATGACTGGCGGCAACGCTGGAACGTTCAGTTGATTAACCAAGCCGGTTACCGGGTCACGCTGAAGTGATTCCCCAATAAAATGGACGACAGTGATAGCCATGTCTTCATTGATATTTTGCTGTGGATCGCTGGCAAGGGGGAGAAGGAAGTCAATAATAGATAGAGGGATCGCCATTGTTTTGGAAATCTTCTGAGCCTCTCTATTTGTCGAGCTTTCCAGTTGCGCTTGGGTGTCACGTAGAAAATCTGATATATCGAAATCAAGCTGGGAAATTGTGTTTTGATCCAGTCCTGATATCGTAGTTGTCAGAGCTGCATTCAATGCCGATTTCGTAATAATGGTGGCAACATTATTATCTGGAATCAGTTTGTCCAGTAGACCACTCGACTTCAGTTTTTCCAGAACCGTTTTGATTTGCGTCTGATGTTGATCGGCAAAACCACCAGCCTGGGCAACAGATGTGGTGACAAGTTCACTGATTATTTCAGCCATGGCTGTCACATCGATCCCTTGACTATTGTTCCCACTCGCACCAGTAGAGAATAATTGATCCGCTTTATCCACAATCTCATCTACCAGCAGTTCGGCTGCACGCATTGCGGCTTGACCGGCGATAACAGCTCGGTCAGGATCTGTCGCTCTGGCAAAGTCTCGGGATAGGGTATCCGCCAGTTTTGTGAAGGCAAACCCAGGATCGGTTGGTAAGCTGAACTCCAATCCTTTTTTCAGGTGGAGTAATGCCAAACGCAACCTCTCGGTACAATCAAGAAGTTGAGGTGCTATTGGGATCTCGGCAAGAAGGTCGGGCATGATCTGGGTTTTGAAATCGGGAATATCAAGCTGCAATGCTGCTATCATCTCACCAAATTCAGCCAGATGATTGACCAGATCAGTTCCAAGCTCTGTCATCCCCTGATAAAGAGACGCCATAATTGCGACGACATTGTCATGGCATGCATCGCCAGTATTCAAAATGTTTTCCAAAAGCAGTCGTAATTCGCTGAAGTCAATGTTCGCTACAGCACTTTCATTGAACATCTGCTCAATGATCTCTTTGGCTTTGGCGGTAGCCAGTACGGCCTGTGGGTCACGTTCCAGTAGCTGTGCAGTTGCTGCCAGGCTTAGAAGCTGTTTAACCTGTTCCATGCCACAATGAACCTGACTCTGGGTAAGGCAAGTGCTGCTGGCGGTAATAGCTTGATTAAGAACATCATTAATCGCCGTTTGGGGGTCGTTGGTTGTCAAATCAAGGGCGGTGAAGAAGTCATCTTTGGTAAATAAAGTGCCGTTATCAGCCATTGCCATGACGGCTAGCGCAATATTGTTAAATTGGGCAATGCTAAGGGGTGTTTTCTCGGTAAACATGGTCTGTCGTTTGGCGCTGTAGGCCGCTTTGATTATGTTGATGAGCTGCTCTTTCCCTGCATCGGTGTCTATGTTGATATCTATGAGCGAACTGATATCAAATGTAATATTAATACCAATGGGCCAACCTTCAGCATAGAGGATATTTTCAAAGAAAGCGTCTTTGTATTCGGCAATAAAATCTTCTGCCGGCTTGGCAATACGTAACACTCCGAGAGTGGCCGCTAGGTTAATGGCACATCTGACACGCTTGATCGTATTGTCATTGATTATGTTGTGCTCGACATCGGCGACAACGTTCTGTAGCCAGAGATTTACCAGAGTGTCATATTGACTGAGTTCATTGACTCCTCGTTTATGCAGGTCATGGTAAACCTGTTGCCAGTATTTCAACCGGGTCAGAATTTCATCGGCAGAAGTTGCTTCGGTACAAAAAGAATCTAATTCTTCCGTTACTTTCTCATCCACCTTTTTGCTAGTAGCTTTAGCGACTGCCTGAGTGCGCTCCTTCTGGCGTTTTCTGTGGTTCTCTGCGTTAGCGCAGGCTTCTGTGTCCTGATTCTCCAAACAGCGTCTCTCTTGAGCAGCAATGCCCTGGTCAATGGCCCGCTCAACTTCTCTTCTCTCTGCTTCAAAGTCTGGAGATTCTCCCTCTGCGCCACCAGCATTTTCTCTAGCATAATCAACCACTGAACTGGAACACATTGAAAGCTGCTGTGCGTTATATTGGGTTTTGCTTATACCGAATTTTTTTTCACAGTAATGATCGAAGGCTTCTTGCTCATTTGTTGTTGGGCCAAAAAGTCCAGAGTCCAAGCCAGGGATGTTCGTGACAATTCCCTTGGAGAGGTTGTCAAGGGATTTTAGGTGCTTAGCTTGAGTTTCGAAGAAGCTGATACTGTTGTTGTTGCCCTCTGTAACTTTCCCCTCATCTTTGGAAAAGTTAGATTTTATATTTGACAAAATCCACCACAGTTTAGAATGGTCGCAAAAACAGAGGCTTCGGAGGTTTCCGTCATTACACATGCTCGCCCTTATTCGGCTTCCAATATCTATATTTGGTTCATTTGTCGGGCTTGGACAAATTTCATTTTGAGCAGAATTAACTCTGGGAAGCATAGAACTAGAGTCTAGGTTGTCAGGATTGTAGTCGGGGTTGTTTGATAATTCTGGATACTCTTCAGGGTGTTGTTGTAAATCTTCTCGCGTTGGGCAGGTTGCCAATTGGTTATACGTCAGAGTCGCCAACATTCTCTGAAGAGTAAGTTCTGTACTACTTTGTCCCGCTGCCTGTTCCGTCATCTGCTGTACGGCTTGTGAGGCTGTCAGGCAGGTTCTTTGGATAACAACGTCTTCAACCCTTGGCGGGTTGTCACTTCCACAGACTTTTTGGTAGACCTCTGAACCAAAATTGCGGGCTGTGGTCATGACCTTAATAACAAGATCTCTATTCCACATAGTATCATGGCTATTAAGCGCTGCACGGGCTATGCGGTACCGTTGCCCCAAAACTTCAGCAATACCGTCATGAAGATTGGTCGAATTAATTTGAAGATGTGCGTAAGTTTGCGGTTCTGTTAGCATCCCATAGGTGGCTACAATTTCGGTCAAAGGATCTGTGGTGCCCACTGCAGGTGCTGTACAATCAGGGACAGTGTGGCCATTCTCTTTTTCCTTTTTAATTTCATCACATTGCATCATTTGCCCACGCAGAAGGGAAAGATCATTTTTTTGTTTTCCGGCTTTCTGCAAAAGAGTGGTCAAATAGTTGTTGTACACAGATGCTTTCAGGTAGGAAATACGGTTTGTAATGCCGGCGACATTTTGTGCCTGCAGATTTGTGATTTCTTCAATCTTTTTGATGGCATTGATGAACATAGAAAACGTTGTTGGATTTGGTAAAGCGGTAATGACGACCTCAGCTGCCAGATAGGGGGTAATGGCCATCTGCTCAATGATGTTGGCAGGTGAAAGTTGTGGCATTGAGGTAATAGGGCTGCCATCGCTATCAATGGCAGTGACATATTGACCGATGGTGATGATGTCATCCTGTCGTACGGGTTGTTCCCCCTCTTTCCAGACAAATGTTTCAATCTGGTTATTATTTTTGACACGGCGGATATACGTTGCTGGGAGCTGCATCCGGTTGGTCGTTGTTTCTCTAACGCTGCCATCGGTGAGTTCCTCAGTATGAATCTCCAAACGAATGGTTCCGTCCATGCCCGAGACTTCTTCTTTGAGATGCTTTACACCATCGTTATCTGTCCAGCGGCTCATGATCATTCCGCTGTCGAGGGTCACTTTTTCTACCGCTAGACCGTCCACTAGTTCACTGGTGACATGGTTAGAAATAGAATGGAAATCGATTCCATCAATAGAGATATGGAGAGATCCTGGGCGTAAAGTGACCCCGTTGGGGAGTTCCAGTGGTTCTGTCAGGGGGGTGCCATCGGGGTTATAAGCGGTTTCCCCGTCCATTCGTACTAGTAGAGTGTAGGCCGAAGGGTTGGCAGCAATACTTTGTGCCGGAGGTTGTCCCACGTGAATCCCTTGCGGTAGCGGCAGGGAGTCGGCCATCTGATAAAATTCCCACTGAGGATTGGGGGCGGTTTGTCGCCAATAGAGGCGATGCGCAAAATCATAAGTATCGGTATGTCCCGCTTGTATGACAGTTTTTTGCTGGATGACAGTATCTTGTGGTGGTGCAATGCTATCCGGGTTGAAAGAGTATTCCTGTGGTAGTAGAACGCTATCGGTAGCCCCAGTTACAGGGTCTTCGATCTTCAGAGTGGATTGCGAGGTATCAGCATTGTCGCGATGATAGTTGACGCGATATTGTTTACCGTTCCAAGTGACTGTGCCTGTGTGCGTTGTAACGGTATCAAGTCGTGGTGATTGTTCTTCCATCCCGTGATAGAGGTATGCTGTTTTATTGCCGTTATCCCAGAAACGATTGATCTGACTGGTATTCTGTGACCACTGAAGGCACGATGCCATATTTGAGTCATGCCAGGTTCGTGCTAACAGCTGATACTCTGATTGAATGATAGGTTCCCCGGTACTGGAGAGCTGTGGTGGGGATAAAACCTGACCATAGCTTGCCGCTACAGGGCATGACGGTGTGGTTTCTTGTGTTGTTAAAATACTTTCTGCCGCCTTCCAGCTGACGGTTGCGCCGTTGCTGGTTTTACTCTGTAGTGAGATCATGGTGGCAGAATCAAAATCCGCAGGATTCAAGCGTTGACAGATATCCTGAACTGCTTGTTGCCGTTCCGGGTCACCTTCGGGCTTCCCGAGCGCGGCGCGGTAGGGGGCAATGTCTAGATCATAAAGAACGCGGTGTTGTTCAGTTGCCCCGAAGGGGTAACGCTGAGAGCCCGACGGGTAAGTCAACGTCAGTAAATTGTCGTTGGTGCTAAATTCTCGGGTGATTCCATCATCACAGGTGGTGCGGATAAAATTCAAATTTCCCTGTTCATCAGCGGTGTACAGAAACTGACAGTTGCCGCTTTTGATTTGATTGAGGTAGAGCAACGCCAAGCGCAACTCTTTTTCTGCTGCCGGTGAAATCCCTTGATTCAGAGCATCTTCAATGATGGTACGGATAAGTTGCGCCAGATTTTCCTGCCCACTGTCTGCCGAATTCTTCTTCCCTTCATCTAATAGCTGACTGATAGCCTGCATGTAGGCCAAGATATCTTTTTCTGTGGGTAAGATCTCTTTGATGCTGGCAAACAAGTCATCGATTGTTCCTTGCTCTGCACCTACTTTTTTAAGTGCCATGCGGCTGTAATGGAGAACCATGAGGCTGATTTTAAGGTTTTTCTTTTCTGAATCTTGAAGCTCATTGTCCATTTTTTCCTGAACAATATGTAGGGAACGTTCAGCCAAAGCCAGCATTTCATCTGCGGTCATGGTGTTCATCTGGCCATTGTTTTCTTCCACGACGCGTAATACTTCGTTGATGATTCCCGTTCCAGTATCTAATTGCCTGTATTCGTGGGTGCCGGAATCAACATATTTTGGCAGAGTATTCAGAATCTTGCGGCTGGAACGGATCGCGTCAACTGGCTGGTAATTATTTCCTTTATTGACAGCCACCAGAGCAGCACTATCGACTGCGTGCAGCGTTCCCAAGAGCGCCCGTGATTGTTTGTCCAGGGTGATTTCCGACATCGAATCTGCTCTCTCCTCAAAGAGAGTCATGAGAATATCAGCAACTTCCAGGGCAGCCTTGGCATCGTTATTCTCATTCTTGAGAGGCTCGATAATCGCGATGAGATCATCGATATTCTTGTCCATCTTTGCAAAAGGAATATCGGCAGGAAAGAGGGTAGCGCAATCCTGGAATAGAATCAGGTAGCGTTTGATATGCTTCAGAGTGTCGATGGGGTCAATCTCACCGTCGCTCGTTTCCAACTCCATAGCGATGACTAAGGTTTCTTTGACAACTGACAATGCTAATTTGGTTTCTTTTCCTATCGGTGGCAGATTGCCACAACTTGTCGTTGCCGGTGCTTCATTGCTGCATGGGGTCAAGCCCCCCTCAGACCCAAGTAATGTGTCGATAACGGGGAAAATAAAATCTTTCACCATTTTATCTGCAGGGATGACAGGTGTTTGTTTAAGTTGATCATTGAGCTTTTGCAGGTTTGCAACAACCAATCGGCTTGCCGCAATGCTTCTGCTTATATTTTGCTTGTCCTGGGCATCAACGCCGGCCATTCCAAGTCCCTGACCGATCTCTTTTTGATAGGTGCAGAGAAATTGCGTTATCGTCTCAAGGAGATTGAATAATTGTTTAGTACTGATTTCTCCTTTTGGACCAACAAAATCTTTGGTTGTGATGGTGTTGGCCATATCCAGGCCAAAGTGGAGGAAGTCGTAAATATTCTGATCAAGGTGAAAAGAGCTGCCCGATGATTGCTGACTGTCAGTCCTTTTCCCATCGAGAAAGTCTAATAGTCCCAAGGATGAACCAAAGGCGGTGTGGAAGATATCCAGATTGACTTCAGGAGTTAGATCGCCAACGGAATAGATTTGCTGGGCAATCTTGATTGGTAAGCGACCAAAGTTCAGAGCAATGATCGGAGCAGATAACTTTGGCATTGTTGAAAGATCCATCGCTTCGGGATCAATACGTCCCAGCGAGCCAAAGTCCATGTCATCCATATTCAAAGAACCCAGCTCAATGTTCCCTAGATGGGCTGATTCCAAAGTTATGAGAGAAACGGTTGCCTGATCAGCCGCATCCAGCAGAAGTTTGATAAGTTCATCGGAGTCAAATTCATCGTAGAGAACTGCCATTTCGACAGCATCTAGGAGCATTTCATAGATATGAAGCATCTGCACCCCAAGGTCATACTCCGTTCCATGGAGGTGGCCGATATAGATAGACTCGCCCAACTTCAAACTTGAGTTAACCATAGAGATGCCGTCGCCAATACTTACTCTGATCTGATCCAAGAGCGCTGGGCTGATGGCGCCAGCCGAACCTACTTCTCCTGCAGCCATAAGGCAGAGGTCGATAAGATTATTGACATTTGAAACATAATCGACGCCCCAATCTATCCCTGCTTGGACATCTTTTTGCGATATGCCAATTCCCATGCCAGATAGTGCATCGAGAGCTCCTAATTGCTCGAGAGCTTGAGCCCCACCTTGAGCAGATGTTCGACCAAAACGAAGGACGCCGAGGACGGCTTTCCCCACATCAACGCCTGAACCAAATCCAATTTTTTCGTATGAACAGTTGGTTTGACAGGTGTTGATATTTGGTGTTCCAGTCCCTGAAGGGTTGAAATTACCGATTCCTGCTTCAGAAAGGCCATTGAGTTGAAATATATCGACAATGTCAAAATGGGTGAGCCCAACAAACGATTTGCTGGCTTTAAATGTTCTTGAATCAAAAGAATCTGTGATAAAGGGATTTTCGTCTACTGTTTGACTATCGGCGGTCGCAGAGTTGTAGCTGTCTGCTCGGGCATCAATAAAACCCTGATCAAGAGCGTAGGTATTAACAAATCGCAATTTCTGAGTGGTGAAGGTCAAAAGCCCTGTGCGGTCTACGACTTGACTGCCGCTGCTGCCATTATGGGAAATAAATGGGACTTTAGCTCCTCGGGCTGTGTGGTGAATACGGATCTCCCGTTCGCCAAAGAGGCTCATATTGATTTTACCGGTAACTTTGATCAGCCACTCGTCTGTGGGGGGGGCATCAGTCGGCGGTTGTTTGTGATCACCATGGTAGGTGCGGAAACGGAAAGGCGTTTCCTGACCGAAGAGCGCCTCCGGTTGAAACCCCTGTCCCATGAATAGAAGGTTGCTGCCTACAGGGGAGTATGCAAACGCCCCAATTCTGCCGATTTCTGTGTCGCGGATAGACTGAGTCGCGAAAACATCTATATTGACATTGGCGATATTGCCATCGGGTTTAATATCGAGACTAATGCGTAAGGGATCAGCTTGCACATTACGAATAATCCCGTTGATATCTGTTTGGCTTCCGGGGATATCAGTATTGGGGATGGCGAATTCTTGTCCCCCAAATTCATCGGTGACATCAAGACGCAGGGAGGCACTTTCGATATGGATCGTCTCCTTCCGCCCAGATCGATCCAAATGGAGTCTTGGCCCGGGGTGGAGTGTTGCATGCCAATAGGCCAGAGAAATTTCTTCCGGGGTCTTTAAACCCTCATCATTGAGAATAATCTGCAGATCGCTATCGAGGCTTGCAGAAAATTCAAATGCTGCGCTGGTAGGATAGGGAATTGATAGGTACCCTTCAACGAGAGAATCGATCATGCTTGATTGTTGAAACTCAAGTCGAACCCCATCTAAACTTGCTGTGAAATCACCAACCAAATGGAATTTTTTGTCGCGAGTTTCGAGCCATGTTCCATTGACTCCAGTTGAAGTGAGGCAAAAAACACCATTTTTCAGCTTTTTCAAATAATCAGGCGTGAAACCATAATTATTAGTGGCTACTGCTGTAGACATTGCCCCCGTAGATTCAGTGTCTTCAGTTGATGCATTTTGATTTGTCACGGGGACTTCAGGCCAAGGTAGCTCGAAAGTCCCACCAGAAAGAAGTAAGCCGCCTCTCTCTGAGGCCTTAATGGTCATTTTTGCCCGTTGATGACCAACCCATTTTGCCATCTCTTTTGAATCTTGTGGCCAATTGCTGTTAGATTCCAAATTAATTGGCTGGGCGGCAGTCGGTTGCTGTAGTTGTAAGTCTAATTCAGAAGTTTTTTCATTAGAAGGGGGAGTGCTTCCTTGTAAGGTTGCTGGAATAATCAGTCTGGCACTTTCTGGGAGATATGGAACCCCTGATAATTGTACGCTGGGGAGGTTGTTCTTAATTTCTTCGGTTTGAAAGCCGAACGGTTTTCCACTCCTAATCAATCTGGTGAGGTGAGCAAATCGCAAGGGCTCGCTTCCGTATTGGTCTGGAAGTGTCAACCTTCCAGCTAGGTCTATTCCGCCAACGCCATCTTTGACGATTTGAAATACTCCAGAAAGAAATTCCAGTTTGTAATTAAATGGGGCTAGTAAATCAATCTGGTGATTTGTTGCCTCTCCAAAAAAAGCCGGTAATGTTGTCGGACTTACCAATTGTGCATCCCCTTGCAACATTCCTTCATTGGATAACTCAAGGCGGCTGAATCGACCCAAGAGGTAGGAAATATTAGCTGCGGGCATGAGGCCTAGTTCTGGATGATCAGAGCGTTCGCGAACCCGTGCCCGAATTGCCCCTCCGCTGAGAATCATTCCTTGCCAGATGGGGTCTGATGACATTTGATCGCTTGCGAGATGTTCGGAAAAATCAACCAGAAGGGCCGCTCCAGCTAAACGGATATCGAGATCATTTCTGGCGATACTCATATCTTTATAGTCGCGGGAAAATCGGGATTCTGCTAAAAATTCCCCGCCATTAAGAATATCTATGTCGGTAAAGTTAACAAGATTTGATCCGGCGGTATGAAACTGTTCTGGCAGTTGGAAGGATAAGTCGGCTTTTGCTTGCTGAGAAAGGAGTTCAAGCCGTTGCAGTGTGATTGGATAACTGTGTTCTTTGTTTTGTCCCAGTGCAAGCAGAGGCTTTGTGCTGTCTTTTAGCTTCGCCTGACCACTTGTTACTTTGCCATAGAGCGGTGACCCTTCCTGAGTATATGTCAGGTCGTGAAAGGCGAGAGGGACTTTTGTGTCGATCAGGTTTCCGTGCCAGTACGTCGAGGCCTCCCCAGATAATGTCCCATTTTCTTGGCGCTGATACTTGTGAACCTCAAGGGTGAAACCAGCCATTTCAAGAAAGCGGGGACGTCCACTGTCCACGGTTGTATAAAGCGGAGATTGAGGGGCTATTCCACTGATGCTGACATTGAACTTCCCTGGTAATCCCGGTAGCTCCACGGTGGATGATGAGTGGGCTTGTTCTTGGTCGCCTTTGTGGAGTTCGATGGGGCTATTATTGTCTTTCCAAACCAGTGCTGACTCTTTTATTGGGGCGTCAGTTGCTATCTCAAAGAAAAACGGATAACTCTCTGGATATGATGATTCGCTGCCGAAAAAGGCGGCAGCTTTTCTAAGGGCATCGGCAGTTGCCCGCAGGTCGTCTTTGTTGAATCGTTTAAGGCTGCCGTTGCTGACAGATTCCAAGCATGAAATCTTATCGATACCTGTTTTGCTGCTACAAATAGAAGCTTGCCCGACCGTTTTCTCTTGCTTGTTGATTTGGCCAAAAAAATTAACTTTTGGGCTTAGCTTTTCAGCGATAGCCACAAGTTTATCTTTAATTTTTTGTTGCCAAGCAATACAGGCATTTTTTTGGGCTAAGTAGGCATCAATAAAACCGTTGTCTGAAATTTTAGCCTGAAAAAATACAGGTGTTCCCTCATCGCTATTGAACCACCCATCATCACTAATGGACTGTTTGTCTCCCGATTTTGTCTCCATTGTTGTTACTTGGGCTGACAGAAGTTCACTCGAGAGAAGGGGGGATTTTTTAAATATATCTGCCGGTGGAGAAACGGTTTCTACAAAAAATGAGGTCGATACTCCGCAGGAGAGTGATGGAAAAACATGGGGCTTAACTTCCGCAATTTCTTGAAAATTGAGACCTGAGGTAGATGTTGTTGTGGAGGCTGCCCAGTTAATGACGACCTGATCAAGTGAAGTTTCTTTGTTCAGAACGGACAAAGATAATTGCCCTTGATTTTCCAACATTGGGACTCCCCAGCCATGACTCAACGCAAAAAAGCTGTGAGCGGGTAGAGTTGGAATAAAGCGGCGGCCGATAAGTCGATCACCATTTTTTATTTCTATGGTCAAGTTTTGTTGATCATGAACTGTGGAGTTTTCTATGCGGGGGTTGATGTAAATTGTCTGCCCAGCGGTCAATTCGGTGTTGTAGCTAATATTTTGACTTTCTTTCAGTAGAGAAGAAGAAGCTGTCCCCCTGTTACTAAATGATCCAATGAGGCTATTTGTTGTCGATCCAACTGTATTGACCCGACCGCTATGATCTTGCCCCATTTGAGCAGTTATCCCTGTAGCACGGAAAAAAACTCCACCGGTAAAGCTCTGATTGTATTCAGGGCGGATACGAAATAGCTGTTTTGCGCTAGCCGCTAGAGCCTCTCCCTGATTATTTAATGCTTCAACTTGCCATTCGTAGAGTTTCTCGTCCTGAAGTTTTGTCAGTAGAGAGGTGGGGGGCTTGTAATGGCTATCGCGTGTTTGAATTTGCAGGATAGTGGATAGATTTTTGCTAGAGGATTGGTCTCTGTAGCGTTTACTTTTGGTCCCAGAGAGCATCCCGCTTAAAGGCCAGACATTGATTTGGTAAAGTGTATCTTTTTGCAGGGCACTCCAAGAGAAATTAAGCTGCGTCCGTTTTGTCCAGCTATCATCGACCGGAGAATAAAGGTCGATAGCTGATTTGTTGAGTTGTATATTGGTGTCTACAAAGTAGGTGATTGACGGAACAGAAAAATGGACAAACGGCTTGAGGATACGAAAACTAACCTGATGTTGCCCCGGCTCAAATGTTGGGAGCGGGGGTATGTCGTCGGTTGTAAGATCTAAACTGCTCCCGTAAACGAGCCCACGGCTCCCTTGTTGAATAACTCGGCCGTCGACAAACCATTGCCACTGCAAGGTTCCATTGCCGGTATATTTTATTTTTGCCAGAGCTTTTACTTTCCCATTGAGTGGGACTGTGGCGTCTCCTTGTAAATTGTCAGCAAAGAAAAGCTCTATCCGATTGATGGTGAGCGGGCCGCCGGTTGTTCCCTGGTTGTTACTGGATGTTTGGATATCGATATCGACATTGATGGGACTAACCGCCCATAGGGAGTTCGACATGCAAAAGAAAAAAAGCATAACGAGAAAAGTCGATAGAAAAATATGACTTTTCTGACGATTATTTTTGTTGGGATAGCGACCGTTTATCATCAGAATCCTATGCTCCAATCGATGGGCTTAGAGAAACTCAGCAGATTAAAGTTGAGAAATATGGACCAGTCTTTCTGATCGTTTTCCGGATTGATTTTGTCATCGACACGGTTGTAGTTAAATGTCAGTGCCAAGGTTTGGCTTCCGGCATATTTGAAGTATTGCTCTGTCAGTGTACTTAAGTTGAAAGCGAGCCGTAAGCTACCGTTGTAAGTGATCGAGTCCGAGCTGTTGTCCGAGGTGTCTTGATGGCTTACCGATCCTTGCAGGTTGCTGGTTATATAGTCTTGCCACAACGGAGCTGATGTCGTTAGACTGGCGACTTCTGAATATGTTGTGAGTCCATTTGAACTGGTTGTTGTGACATAATTTAATGCTGGAGCCAGAGAATACCCGGATGCTGGTGTTAGGTTGCCGGAGAGGCTAAA
>JAOZLQ010000236.1 GCA_029934755.1 Desulfuromusa sp.
TTAATAACGAAAGTGAAATTTAATGCTGGATTAAAGCCTGGTCAACAAAATTTAAAACAGGCGGTGGTTGTGTTTCTTTCTACACATGACGAAAAGTGCTATTCTCCATGATGAGATCGAACATTTTTTTACTCAAAAATAACGGATATTTTACTTATGAATAAATCTCGAAAAACCCCTGAAACAATTTTTTTGAAAAATTATGAAACTCCGGCTTATTTGATTGAAGAGGCTGAGTTGAGTTTTGATTTACACGACTCTAAAACCCGAGTCTCTTCGATACTACAAGTATCTTTAAATCCTGATAGGAATGGAACGGTAGAACCCCTGATTTTAGATGGAGAACAACTACAGCTACTTGAAGTCAAATTAGACGGCAAAATTCTCTCTGCAAATGAATATATCCAGGGCGATGAAAGTTTGCAGATCACCATGGTACCGGAAAAATTTGTGCTTGAAATTCAAACTCAGATTGATCCACTGAATAATACTTCTTTGGAGGGACTCTATCTGACCAGTGGGAATTTCTGTACCCAATGTGAGGCGCAGGGATTTCGTCGAATGACCTACTATCTGGATCGACCTGATGTATTGGCTCGTTTCCGGGTAAGAATTGAAGCGGACGAAAAATATCCGGTTCTGCTCAGTAACGGAAATTTATTAGAACAGGGAAAATTGCAGAACGGTCGTCACTTCGCCGTATGGGAAGACCCTTTCCATAAACCCTGTTACTTATTTGCCCTGATTGCCGGGAATTTAATCTGTCTTGAGGACCATTATACGACCCTGTCAGACCGAGATGTTTTGCTGCAGATATATGTTGAGGAACGTAATAGTGATTATTGCGATCATGCCATGCTATCGCTGAAAAAATCGATGCAATGGGATGAAGAAACCTTTGGTTTGGAGTATGACCTTGATCGGTACATGATTGTTGCTGTCGATGATTTCAATATGGGAGCGATGGAGAATAAAGGGCTGAATATTTTTAACTCAAAATATGTGTTGGCTCATTCTGAAACTGCCACAGATGTCGATTACCTTGGGGTGGAGTCGGTGATTGGTCATGAATATTTTCATAACTGGACCGGTAACCGGGTCACTTGCCGGGATTGGTTTCAACTCAGTCTAAAAGAGGGGTTGACGGTTTTTCGAGATCAACAGTTTTCTGCGGCTATGAATTCAGCTGCTGTCAAGCGTATCGATGATGTGCGGGTTTTGCGCCAATTTCAGTTTCCTGAAGATGCTGGGCCGATGGCGCATCCGGTGCGACCGGCTTCTTATCAGGAAATCAATAATTTTTATACCACGACAATTTACAATAAAGGGGCTGAAGTTATCCGGATGATGCAGACTCTGCTTGGCGAAGAAAAATTTATTGCCGGAGTTCAGCTTTATCTCAAGCGGCATGATGGTCAGGCAGTCACCTGTGATGATTTTGTCAAAGCGATGGAGGATGCCGGGAATATTGATCTTACGACATTTAAGTGCTGGTACTCACAAGCAGGCACTCCACAGGTGCAGATTCAACAGGATTATGATGCTGATCAAAAAACTCTGCTATTGAAAATTTCTCAAAATTGTCCAGTGACTCCGGGGCAGATGGAAAAACAACCATTTCATATTCCGGTTGCTATTGGTTTTATCGATGCCAAGGGGGATGATATCCCACTGCAATTATCGGGAGAATCAAAACCGGGTGCAACGACCAGAGTTCTGGAATTGACTGGTCGGGTGCAGGAATTTTCTTTTATCGGTGTAGAGCAAAAGCCGATTCTTTCTCCATTGCGGGGATTTTCAGCGCCAGTTCGTTTGCAATGTGACTCTACCGATGCAGAGTTGGCATTTCGCATGGCTCACGATAGTGATTCCTTCAATCGTTGGGAAGCAGCGCAAACCCTTGCTCTGAACGAATTGTTGCGGATCTACCATGATCTTGAGCAAGGACGTGAGTTCGCTTTGCGAACCATCTTTGTTGAGGCTTGGAAAAAAGCATTAGCTGATCGCCAGGCTGATAAAAGTTTATTAACCCAACTATTAACACTGCCAAGTGAGCAATATCTGGCCGATCAACTGAATGAGTACAATCCTCAGATTATCAGGGACGTTCGTGACCAAGCAATTCGTCAATTGACAAAAGAAAACCAAGTGCTTTTATTGGATCGTTACGCAGAATGTTTTGTTTCAGATGTTGCTTATTCACTTGAACCGATAGCTGTTGGGCGGCGTAGTTTAGCAAATTTTTGTCTATCTCTATTGCTGCAGTTAAACGAACAAAAGATGACCGAACTTTGTTTGAACCAGTATCGTGTCGCGACAAATATGACAGATCGGCTTGCTGCATTTTCTGCGTTGGTTCACAGTTCTGTATCAGAGCGACAGGCAACTATTGATGATTTTTATTCTCAGTGGAGAAAATATCCACTGTTGCTCGACAAGTGGTTCAGTATCCGGGCCTTATCGCATCGCACTGAGACTTTTGCTGATGTTAAAAACTTATTGGGGCATCCA
>JAOZLQ010000101.1 GCA_029934755.1 Desulfuromusa sp.
CTATTTTAAAAACTTTATCCATCCACTATTCAAAAGTGACCAACTGCTTCCAGCGATCCGGCTGTGAAAGTATTTTTTTAACCCGGTTTTGCCATTCAGTTGCAAAAAATATTTTTTCTTCCGGGGTTATTGCACCCTGTCTGATCTTTTGCATCAGTGGCTGAATCTGTGGATGAAAGGGAATTGTCGCAGGGTCATACTTCATTGTAACACTCTGACCGTCATCAAGGCGTGTCAACCGTACTTCGCCGTTGATATGACAATCAAACAAAAGTCGATTATTGCGAGCGTAGTTTGGTCCAAGTCCTTTAAAACCTCCCTCGTTCGCTGCTCCTGTAATCAGGCTGATACACTGAGCAATGACACCATTGACCTCTTGATCAAGGGCCCCACGCAGCTCAACTTTGATGTTTCCACGTACCGGAGTGGTGTCCCCGTGAAGTTTTTTGAGGCCCAGATCACACATGATCCAAGCTCCGGCAACGGTGGGGCAGGAATGTCCTGCCAGTTTTACCATATCCAAATAAGAGTAGGTGATGAGACCTTTTTCGAGTGCACCGAGCAACTGCGCCAATGGATCTTGCATGTGAATCGGGGCAATGTTGTTAAAAAAAACTGGGTAATTCATATCATTTCCTTATTGTTGATGGCGTCGCCCTTCTATTCCTTTTCCAAATCTGTCTTGATCAAGGTTAGAAAAAGTGCGGCTGAAATTCCTGCTGAACCGAATATCATACACATCACCATGATTTGATATCTTGCGGCAATCAATGGTGAGACCCCGGAGAGGATTTGCCCAGTCATCATCCCGGGAAGGGAGACCAGACCGACGGCCAGCAGCGAGTTTGTTATGGGGATAAGTGACGCTTGCAGGGCAATAGTTCTCCCTTTATCATAGGGAGTCCCACGAGAAATTTCTGCTTCGATCCTTTCTCCCGCAAGGCTGATGCTGTTCATTGAGTTCGCAAAAATCATTCCTGCAAGGGGAATGAGATAACTTGGCAGATACCATGGGTGGAGATTGAGAACTGCCTGGCTCATAAGTAATAAAGTTATACCACCACCCAGCAAAATGGAGCCGAATGATTTCAGGTAGAGGGTTTTACGTGGTATTGATATCGTTCGTAGCGCAATCCAACTAGCTGAAAAAAGCATGATTGCGAGAACAGCTATAACAATCAAAGCACTTTCAGTTTTAAAAATATAGGTGAGAAAATAGCCGATGAGGAGTAATTGAATCAGCATCCGACAGACAGCGTAGATTGAGCTTTTGTAGCCCAACTGCCATTTTCCAATAATGACAATGACTGCAATGACTGGAATAAAAGCAACGACAAGATTAAGTAGTGGTATTGTTTGGATTGAGCCGTTCATTGCACCTCATTTGTTCTTACTATTTGGTCAATAATTCAAAGCCTGACTTAAGATCAATGAGTAAATCCGCGGGATCTTCAAGCCCAATATTTAATCTGACTACCGTTTTCCCTGCATATCTGGATTCTTGAGATCGGTTATATTTCCCTGCAGTGATCAGGCTTTTAAAGCCTCCCCAGCTATAGCCAATCCCAAATAGCTGTAGCGAATTGACAAATTCTGCCAGTTTGTCCTGCGCATAGTCCTCTTTAAAAATAAAAGCAAACAGACCCGAAGATCCGGTGAAATCTCTGCACCAGATTTGGTGCTCAGGATGGCTTGATAGTGCCGGATGGATCACCTGATCAATGATTGGCAAAGATTCCAGCCAGTGGGCAATTTTGAGGGCAGATTGTTCGTGCTGCTGTAAGCGCAGAGAAAGGGTTCTCAGACCACGTAAGGCGGTATAACAATCCTCCTCTGGAGTATATATTTCTAAAGTTCGGTAGAATTGTTTCAGCGTGTCCGCCCATTTTTCATTGACAGTGACGGTTCCCATCAACAGATCAGAATGGCCGGAGATGTATTTTGTTACCGATTGAATCGAGATATCAATTCCCAGTGCAAATGGATCCAGATAAAGAGGAGTGGCCCAGGTGTTATCTAGTACGGTTACAATCCCCCGGTTGTTTGCCAAGGTAGTGATTGCCGGGATATCCTGTATCTCAAAGGTATTAGAGCCGGGTGATTCCAGAAAAATCAGCTTTGTGTTGTCCTGAAAATAGCTTTCAATCTCTTTACCTGAGGCTGAGGGGATAAAAGTTGTTTGAATATTATATTTTGTTAAAATCTCCGTGCAGAAACGAGCAGTTGGGCCATAGGCGTTGTCGCAGATCAGAATGTGGTCGCCGCTACCGGTAAATGCTAAAAAAGTATTGATGATGGCGCTGATTCCAGATGGGAAAGCGCGTGTCAAAGCCCCACCTTCGAGTTTCCTCATCGCCTCTTCAAAGGCTCTTTGTGTTGTTAGTCTGTCAGTTCCATAGGTTATACCCTTGTGTTTCCCTGAGTTTGCCAGGGTCAGGTCTTCATAATCATTAAATAGAACTGTTGATCCGCGAAAGATGGGAGGATTAATTGTCTTCGGCTGTCCTGCATCTTCATCTTGATAGGTAGAATCAAAACTTACCAGACGGGTTGTTCGCTTCATTATACTCTCCAACGTGAAGTGTGTTCGTTTTGTACTTGGGACAAAGTGTTATACTTATCGACGTTCTGGATAAGTAAATGAGAGATCAAACAGATTAAGGAAATTATCTAACAACCGGTAGGTGATCCCCCAGAGGGGGCGCTCAGTCCATTCACTCAGTTTGATTGCCGGATGGGTCCGATCCTGACCACGATAGAAAAATGTGAGTTGCTGATTGCGAAGTGGGTCAAGCAACGCTTGTAGTGGCACCCAGAATAGATCAACAACTTCACCGTTGAGTTTGAATTGTACATTGCGGTCAACTTGATAGACAAAACAAGAAATATGAACTGATAAATAGGCCCCGGCAAGATCGTCACTTTGCCCAAGATAATTTTGTTCATTCAGGCAGAAGCCGATCTCTTCCCAAGTTTCACGTTCTGCTGCTGCACGTGGGCTTTGATCCCGTTCCTCAATTCGACCTCCGGGGAAACCTAAATCACCAGACCATGGATCCTTATCAAGTTCAGCCCGGCGGATTAATAATACTTCCGTGCTTTGGTTTGTCTTTCGTAACAGCATGGCAACAGCAGCATAGCGATCTGACTCTTGCTCCACTGGCTGTGGCTGGTGGCTTGATAGTCGTTTTCTGATTTGTTCAATCTCGAGCATAGGTCTTGTTAATCCATAGAATCAAGCGCGGGAGACAAAACGACACTCCCGCGTGTCGACTTTAATTTTTTCTCCCTCGACCAGATAACCAGGGACCTGAATAGTAATCCCGGTCTCCAGAGTTGCTTCTTTGGTTTGTGCGGTTGCGGTCGCATTTTTAATTGCAGGGGCGGTTTCAGTTACAGTCAATTCAACAACTTGTGGTACTTCAAGGGTGATGACCTGGTCATTGAACACGCCGAGAGTCACCTCACCACTTTCCAGCAGATAGCCTTTGACCTCATCGTAAAGTTCACCGCTGATTTCATATTGTTCGTAGTTTTCATTATCCATAAATACGCCCTGATCACCGGAGGCATAGAGAAATTGCCCTTTGCGCCGGGCAAAATCGGCTTCATCCATGCGGTCTCCCGATTTGAAGGAACTATTTAAAACCTGTCCAGTGATTAGATTGCGATATTTAGTTTTAACCAGTGTGTTGCCACCACGTGCCGTCGGTGATTGAAAACTTACATCAATAACGATGCAGGGCGCCGAGTCGAGTTGGAATATAATTCCGCGGCGCAGATCATTGGCGTTAATCATTTCTATAAAGCTCCTTGAAGGGGATATGAAGAATAGTGGTGACCTGCTGTCATGGTTTTTCCATTATCTATGGTTCTTGGAGTAGCGACTTTTCTTTACGATAGGCGGTTCCTTGAAATTGAGCAACCAACTGCTGTTTGTTATCGGTGATTTTAACCTGATAATAACCTAGTCGGCGGTTGACAGCGAGTTCTTCTGCTTCTGCGTAAAGTGTTGTGTTTCCATGGGTTGGTTTAAAAAATGATATGGAGGTATTGATTGCCAAGGCCAATTGCCCTTGACTATTAGCAGCGGCAGCAAAGGTGAAGTCTGCCAAAGTGAAAATTGCGCCACCATGAACGGTTTTTGCACCATTCATATGGTGTGGTTGAATTTCCATTTTGGCTTTGGCCCAGGCCGGTTTTACCTCCAGGAGTACGATCCCGCAGTGGCGGGCAAAATGATCATTTTCAGAAAAGAAATCCAGAATTTCCTGCATTATTCTTAACCCCAAAAATTGTCGAGTTTCTTTTTCATCAATGGGCGAGGATTATGTAAATGCTCAGGGATATTTGCTTTTGCACCACATTTGCCACAAACAACTGTCGGATTGGTTGAGCGTTGGTCGATCTCTTTCATTAACCCTTTGGCTTGCAATTCACACATTTTCAGCTGGTCTAGATTATCAGGCATCTAGTTCTCCTTTTTTCTTTGAATGAGCATAATTGAATGATACGCGCAGTCAAGTAGAAACATCAACCTGAGGTTCTTATTAAGATAATCTGGAAAGGTTATTTTTAGGAGAGAGTCTTCTGGATCTGTGGGGATTTTTTTATCTGCTTCGATTTTCCGACCTTACTTTTCGGAAAACCCCATCGTCGCCTCGAGTATAGGGAGTCTTATTTTCTTCCACGGCAAGATTGTAATGAAAGTTAAAAGCGGGTTTTTCCGTTTTTTTGACTTTTCTCTTTATCCCTTGATGTCTTTGTTTGTTGGTCGGTTCTGTATTGGCATCAATTGATCCGAACAGGGCATCAAGTAGTGATTTGACAAAGCGGTTGAATTTCTGTTGCGGATCGAGATGGTCTGTTTCAGCTTTAGTTGTTGCTGACTGTTTATGGATGTTTTCTTGTTGTGATAGTTTCTGGTCGTAGTGGGCGCGAAGTCGAGGATCTGAGAGTACCCGGTAGGCGTGATTAACCTGTCGGAACAGTTCTGCCGCGGTTTCCGATCCGTTGTTTCGATCAGGATGAAAACGTTTGGCCAAGCTGCGGTATGCAGATTTGATCCGCCGTTGTCCGGTGTCTGGAGGGATACCAAGCAACCGGTAGTAATTGAGCGCCATGAATAGTATTTCCTATGTCCGATTCCATCCATGGAGTGACAAAATCTAATCCGTCCGGGATCAGAAGAAACAACTTACTTATCGACAGTTGCTGGTTGAAAATTTATCCTTTTTTTAAAATAAATCTGTGTTGGGTTCTGGGGATACGTAGCAAGTACATATCCCCGGCATCAGAGGTTTAACTTTGTCCAAAATTGACTTCAACATCCTGACGATGAGCCGGATCAATTTTCCACAGAGTGCGACTGTCAAAATTGAAGGCTCTGGCAATAATCAAATCGGGGAATTGATCAAGTCGAGTATTGTAAATGGTAACCGAGGCATTATAAAGTTCACGTCGGTCAGCGATCTGGTCTTCGATTTCTGAAATCCGGTTGCTGAGTTGCCTGAACCCGGCATCAGCTTTTAGATCGGGGTAGCGCTCTACCACCATAAACAATGATTTCAATGTGTCGGTTAACGCATTTTGTGCTTGCAACTTTTGATCCTCGCTCTGGGCAGAATTCACCATTGATCTGGCTTTAACCACTGCTTCCAGAGTTTTTTGTTCGTGCTGCATGTAACCTTCGCAGACTTTGATCAGCTTTGGTAGCTCATCATAACGCTGCTTGAGAAGGACATCGATGTTACTCCAATCCTGATTAATGTTGTTCTTGAGTGCGACAAAGCCGTTATAAATGATAACGAAAAAAATAATAAGTCCGAGTACTATCAGTAATAAAATTCCCAGTGTAATCATGCCGCCCATAGTTAATCTCCTTGTTGGTTATCTGTTGAATATTAATCTGCTGTTACGTTTTTTGTTCCCCTCTCCATGAGGGAGAGGGTCAGGGTGAGGGGGGGCAATAAAATTCAATGTGTTTTCCCCTCATCCGACCTTCGGCCACCTTCTCCCTCATGGAGAAGGATTGATTGCGATTATTTTAAATAATTCAGTAGTAAATAGATTGTTCCACCCGTGGCCACTGCTGCGCCCAGAAATAGCGGAATACTGTAGTAAAGATAACGTGCTGTCAGACCATCTTCTGAATGGGTTTCGGTAACGATAAGAGGCCGCCCTTTTTTCTTGCCGATAACAATATGCTCTTCCTGTTTTTTACGCTGCTGCTTGTTCTGTAGTGATTCCCGCATAACTTTTTCTTCGACTGCAGCACGGGCAGTATCCCATTCATCAGTACTGATTTTACCGTCACCATCAAGATCAAACTGTTGCAAATTTTGCGGGTTCTGTTTCAGTTCGCGCAACGCTTCAATCTTTTTCTCCGTTAGGGTTGGACCATCGGCACGTTTGATCGAGGCGTATCCCAGTACATATATAAGGGTGCCATCCACGATAATTTCCTCAACCCATTTATCATCACTGCTGTCATTCAGTCGCATTAACCCCACTTGTCCGGGTGTCCCTTCCTGTTTTGATCCGGCGCTGACTCGACACCCTGCTGGATTGATTTCTACCTGACCGGTATCATCTTTCAGCAGGAAAGGGACATTGTCGCTGCTACTGATGCTGCTGACTCGCCATTGATTATTTCGTTCACGGCGGTATTTGGTCAATCGATAAAAAACACAAGGGGTATGTGACATGGGTGAAACCAGGGCAAATTTACGAATTGCCTGTCCTTTGATCTCAACCATTCCCATGGCGACAGAACGGACTTTGCTGGTCGGGGTGTTTTCCATTTGTCGCTTTATGCGTAGAAAATAAAAAGCATACCAGAACATTAACATGGAGATGATAAAAGGGACGGCACCAGAAGCAAAGGCGTGGAAGGCGGCCTTGTTCAGTAAATCGCTATCATCGACGTTGAGTATAAAACTCATTGTCAGTATCGTAGCGACTCCGGTACCACCAAGCCAGAAGCTTAGTTTAGACCATCCTGCTCCGGACTTTGCCGGTGGAGGTGATGGAAGACCTGGATCTGCTGTATCTGGGGTTTGACTTGCGGCTTTTTTTTCAGAGCTGGATGCTCTATCAATTTCTTCGCTAATTTCTTTGCTAAGAGGCAGGATTTCATCCAATTGACTATCAGCAGCAAGTGCTGGATTTTGCATCAGTATGGCTGCAGTGACAGCTCCGCTCAGATCATTTTTATCATTCTGTTGAGGAGGAACAATCGGCCCAAATTTTATCAGATCAGCCATCAACCAACCGTAGCGAGCCAGACTGAGCAGGTTCTGCCGTTGCGTCTCCGGATTTTCCGGATCATCCCTGCGGAGATTGCAGCCAGGCAGGTTGACCAGCCCGAAATCGGTTTGCAGGTGGAATTTTCCGGCATATTCCTCGGCCAGCTTGAGAACTTGCTCCAGGTTTTGTTTACTGCTGAGACTTGCTCTCTCTCCCAGCCCTTTTGGATCAAACTTCCCGGGGAAAATACGCACTGCATCTTTGACCTGCATCTTTTCATCAAGAAGATAGAGGTCAAGTACCGGTTTGCCCTGCAGGATGATCTTGTGAACTTTATTCTCTTCCAGATGACGGATATCATCACGGCCACGATAAGCGTGACTGGAGAGGAGTTGAGTTACACTTTTATCGGCCAGTTCCCCTGTCGTTTCGGCAAAAATTGCCAGGAAGGTTGCCCCTTTTGGAAAAACCACCTCTTTTTTCTGACAGCCAAAGATAATTCGATCTGAACTGACCTGCAGGTTGCGAATTTTAAGGGGGACAAAACCAGCTTTGGATGGCTCTACCTGCCAGTGAATGAAACCCGTACCGCGCAGAAATTCTGATATTTTCTCCAGAGTTTCGCGTTTGCCTTTGGTTAGCAGTGATAGCCCCCGGCCAGTCAGACGTTGGCGACACTGGTAAATGTCGAGCTGATACTTTTGCGACAGCTCTTTGAGAATCTCAGGCAGGTTCTCAGGAGGGGTTTGTTGCTGTTCAACTATCAGATAATTTATTTGAGACATTTTTATTCACAATTCAACAAATTAATAGATTTTGTTAATTTACACTATTTAAGAATTTGCATCAAGGGATAAAACTGGTTGGTCGGATGTGTTTTTACTACAAAGCTAAAAGAAAGGGGGCTTCCAGTAATTGTTTCAGGTAATTCAGAAAACGCGCCCCATCTGCACCATTGATTACCCGATGATCGAATCCGAGGACTAAACTTATCATGGGGCAGGGGACAAACTGATTCTGCTGCCAGACCGGTTCCACGTTGACTGTTCCTGTTCCCAGTATGGCAACCTCCGGCCAATTAATAATCGGGAACAGACTGTCAATCCCCATTC
>JAOZLQ010000102.1 GCA_029934755.1 Desulfuromusa sp.
TAGGAATTTTGAGAGACGGATATCGCAGTTTTCGGGGCTGAATGCATGGTGGGTTTATCGGGCTTCGCGATAACGATACTATCGATTGGGTATGGGTTAAACCGTTTTCCAATAATCATGCCAGCGCTGATTGGCTGTATCCCGGCTGTACTCTTTGGGTAAAGAACAGAGACAGCCACTTTGTTGATCCAGAGTCTCTTTGTTTGGGACCAGCGCCAGGCACTGACAAGGACGTTCAGAAATCGAGAAGAGACAGCCATTGACACCTAGAAATGCACAACCCGCAGGCAATGACTGGGGGGCGGGGATCGGTACGCCGGTTTTTTCCCATAGCACCATTCCCAAATCGGGCAGGCGTTCACGTAGTTGTTCAATCGGCAAATGTTGTTCTTGGAAAAAAATGGCAAAAAATCGCTCTGGATCGACCCAGATTCCCGGGCTTCCCTGACAGCAACGGCCACCACACGTTTGGCAAAGCGGTAAATCGAAGGAGTTTCTTGCTTCTAACACCTCAGGATCTGTTCCCCCGGCGACCGCTTTTAGGTGCGGAACGCGTAGGTGCTGCTTTTTTCCGACCGACGGTTCTGGATTTGGTTGATCTCTGCACCTTTTTGGTTTTTGCAGCGGGCTTTCCTGATCGGGCAGCGGCGGCTTTTTCTTTGGCAGCAACTTTTTTTGGATTGGGCTTGCTGATGGTTGCCTTACGTGGCTTTTTCAGCGCACCCCGCTTGATGGAAATCGGCAGAAATTCTGCAATGTTCTCTCGTGGGATGGCACCTTTGAGTAATTTTTCAATCGCCTGCAGTTTTGGCTGCTCGGCCGGACAAACCAGCGAAAGAGCCTTCCCTGCTTCTCCTGCCCGACCGGTTCGACCAATCCGATGAACATAATCTTCAGGAATATCTGGTAACTCATAGTTTACGACGTGTGGTAGATGAGCGATGTCTAGCCCCCGTGATGCAACATCGGTTGCGACCAGTACCCGTAATTCCCCCTGTTTAAATTTCTTTAAGGTGCGAGTTCGCAGCGACTGGCTTTTATTGCTGTGGATGGCAGCGGTGTTGATTCCATCGAAGAGCAGTTCAGCAGTCAGTTTGTCGGCGCTGTAGCGGGTTCGAGCAAAAACCAGAACTTGATTCCATTCCCCTTTGCGGATCAGGTGCGAGATCATTTCCCGTTTGCGACTGCGCTCCACTGGATAGACTGTCTGTGTGACATCATCAGCGGTGATATTGCGCCGCGCCACTTCGATCCGTTTCGGCTGATTGAGCAGCTCATCAGCAAGCTGCTTGATACTTTGTGAGTAGGTTGCTGAGAAGAGCAGGGTCTGACGTTGCTCTGGAAGATACTTTGCTACCTGAAGGATGTCGTCTATAAATCCAAGATCGAGCATCCGATCAGCTTCGTCGAGTACCAGAAACTGAATTTCAGAAAGTTTAATTGTGCCACGTGCGGCATGATCAAGCAGCCGTCCTGGTGTTGCTACAACAATATCGATGCCACGATGCAGCCGTTCGATCTGCGCCTGAATATTGACCCCGCCGTAGATCATGGTTGAGCGCAACGACAGGCGACGACCATAAATTTGCATCTGTTCGCTAACCTGAGCTGCCAGTTCACGGGTCGGCACTAGAACCAGGGCGCGCGGGCGACGGCGTTTTTTCTGCGGGGTGGTTTCACCTAGCATTTGTACAATCGGTAGGGCAAACGCTGCTGTCTTGCCGGTACCGGTCTGGGCTCCCGCCAGCAGGTCTTTCCTCTCAAAAATAACCGGAATTGCCTGGGTCTGAATCGGGGTTGGAGTTGTATAGTTCTGGCTGTCAATCGCGCGCAGCAGTTCGGGGAGTAAGCCAAGAGATTCAAAAGACATGGGTCAAATCCTTATGTAAAATGATTCTGTTACGCCGGATCGGGCTGGAAGAAGAATCATCCTATTAGAAAAAACGACTGACAAGCAGGGGCTTATTTTGCGGGACAGTAGCCGATAGTAACGAGACTGTCAATTAGGTAGAGTCCAGATAGTCCAACAGACTGCTAGGTTCCACGTTCATAAGACGGTCTTGACACTCTGCTCACGGGTGAATAGACTTTGGCAGTATTTTTATCCAATCCCTGAAGGAGATTCACCATGAACAGCTGTCCTTGTGGAAGTGGGAAGAAGTATAAGAAATGCTGCGGGAAGTAAATATGGCCTATGAGTGATTTCACCGGCAAGTCCATCTGGATCACCGGAGCCTCATCGGGTATCGGTGCAGCCCTGGCACGTGCATTGGCCGCGCGAGGTGCCCGGTTGATTCTCTCTGCGCGTTCTGTCGACAAGTTGGAAGCGGTACGTCAGAGTTGCAGCATGCCCGATGAACATCTCTGTCTGGCGATGGATCTTGCCGATCAAGCTTCAATTGAAGCAGCTTGGAGCCAGCTTCAGGAAATGTCGCGTGAGGTGGAAGTCCTGATCAACAACGCCGGAATGACCCAGCGTGATCGGGTGACAGAGACTCGCATGGAGGTCTACCGGCTTTTGCAGGAGGTCAATTTTCTGGCTGCGGTTGACCTGACCAAGAAGGTTTTGCCCGCTATGCTCGAACGGGGTGCGGGGCAGATCGTCGCAGTCAGCAGTGTGATGGGCAAGTTCGCCTCACCACAACGCTCCGGTTACGCCGCCGCCAAGCATGCTCTGCAAGGTTTCATGGATGCTTTGCGTTCCGAAGTGTACGACGCTGGAATCCGGGTACTGGTTGCCTCGCCTGGTTTTGTCAACACCGATGTCTCGCGCAACGCTTTGCGCGGTGATGGGACTCTCCACGGCAAGATGGACCCGGGTCAGGCGAAGGCGATCTCCGCAGAAAATTGTGCCGAGCAGATTATTGCTGCCATGGCTAAAGGCCGTGCCGAAGTCTTTCCCGGTGGTAAGGAGCGTATTGGTTTGCTGCTTAACCGGCTTTCGCCGGCTCTGCTACGGCGGGTGATGCGCAAGGTGCGGGTTGACTAAGAGGTGGTTGTCAGCTTGGTCAACTATTTCTCCCCTGACGTGGATGAAGATTACGTCAATTCCTCTTTTAAAACCTCACCAAGTGTTTTAATTGCCTGCGCTAGAGTTTTTTCATCGAACATGGTGAAGTTCAATCGCATGGTTTCCAGTCCTTCTCCCGGATGGGAGTAGAAATAACGCCCAGGGACAAAGGCAACATTGCGGCTGACCGCTTTTTTATAAGCACTTTCCAGATCAAATCCTTGTGGCCCTTCGGCCCAGATAAACATTCCCCCTTCTGGATGGGACCAGTGGAATTCCTTTGGAAAATACTGTTCCAGTGCTTTCAGCATGGCCTGCTGACGGGGACGATAGAGCTCAATGATTTTAGGCAGGTGGGTTTGCAGATAACCACCATCCAGATACTCGGTCGCCAAGGCTTGATTAAAGGTGCTGGTGTGGAGGTCAACTCCCTGTTTGCTCAGTACCAGCCAGTGGCTGATAAACTCAGGAGCCACCAGGTACCCGATACGTAAACCCGGTGCAAAAATCTTGGAAAGGGTTCCAGCATAGACAACATGTTCTGGTGCCAGGCTTTGGATGGTTGGTAACGCTTTGCCGCTGAAGCGAAGATCGCCGTAGGGATCGTCTTCAAACAGCAGAGCCTGATGTTTACGCAGAATATCTGCCACCTGTTTTCGCCTTTCAAGGGGGAGGGTGCGTCCGGTTGGATTCTGGAAGGTTGGAACCAGATAAACAAACTTGATATCGTTATTGCTCAGAACGTCATCGAGAGATTCCGGAATTAAGCCGTCCTCATCGGTGTCCATGCGTACATAGTTAGGTTCATAGGGATTGAACGCCTGCAATGCACCCAGATAGGTTGGCGCTTCTACTGCAACCTTATCTCCTTTGCTGATAAGTAGTTTGCCGATACCATCAAGAGCACCCTGAGAACCACTGGAGATAGTAATCTTCTCTGCTTCGGTACAGACCCCTTTATGGGCGAGATGGGTGACCAGTGCCTTACGCAGCGGCATGAATCCTTCGGTTAAATCATACTGAAATGCGCTGGAGCCATATTTTTTCAGCACAGTGTGAGTCAGTTGTTCAATGATCTCCATAGGAAAACTCTCGGGTGCCGGAATACCACCGGCCAGAGAGATCATCCCCGGTTGAGAGACTACTTTGAGGATTTCGCGGATGGCGCTTGCCGACATCCGTTGGGTACGATCAGCGAGGAGATGTTTGTAATCCATGTGGGTTTCTTTCTGTGATGATTTGATGCCTGAGTTTTTGCGAGTTTGTTCATCATATACCGGAATACGGGGTCTCGAAACTTCTTTTTATACTGACAACAAAGTAGGTATTATGTTTCCTGATTTCTGTTTGGAAGGCGTGACAAGTTGATATACCAGTACTTCGGTGTTGATATCGAAGCTGTCTGCGCGACAGCATAGCTGGATTTACCAGAAGTGGAAAACGCCATTGTCAAACTGTTGGTTGGGTAAAACACAAGAAATATGGGTCGTGTCCTTATCTTCCCGAAACAATCACCCGACAATCCTCCGTCCGCTCCAACGCTTCAAACTGTTCTACCAGTTCTTTTGGCGGAGGTGCAATGCGTCGGGTTTTTAAATTGAGCCAGGCACCGTCTAAATCGAGGGTGGCACAGAGTTTAACTCCACGCAGAATCCGGTGTTGCATACTCCATTTGCGGTGATCGTCCGATAAACCGGACAGCCGCACATCAATGACTAGTTCATCTCCTGATTTCAATTCCCGGTAAAATTTTGCCTCTTCGCGGAACAACACTGGGCCGATCCCGTTGCTTTTCATCCAGTCAATACTGAAGCCATGTTTCTGCAGGTAAGCAATCCGTGCCTGGGCGCCGTAATCGTAATAGGCCGAGTGGCGCACGTGACCGTTCGGATCAAGGTCGGACCAGCGTATCTGGATGTTTAGCTCAAACGATTTCATTACTGTTCCTTCCAATGGTGAGGCTTGCCCGCCAACAATATCAAATCAAACCTCCCGTTCAGCGAACCAGATGGCATGCAGATCTCCTTTGTTCTGATGCTCTCGCACCCGAACCTGCTTTACCTTAAAACCAATCTTTTGTAGCCGTTGCATGAATTCACGGTCAGGGCCAGCAGACCAAATGGCGAGTATCCCTTCAGGGCGTAGGGCACGATAGGATTCAGTCAGACCGTCGGTGGTGTAGAGCCAATTATTCTTTTTGCGAGTGATCGCATGGGGACCATTATCGACATCGAGGAGTATTGCATCATACGCTTGTCGTTTCTCACGCAGAACTTTAGCGACATCGCCAACCCGAACCTGGGTGCGTGGATCGTGGAGCGGATTGCCTGCGTATTTGCCAAGCGCTCCACGGTTCCATTCCACCAGACCGGGGACTAATTCTGCAACGACAACTTCCGCGTTATCGCCGAGATTTTTTAGTGCTGCTGCTAAGGTAAAACCCATACCAAGGCCCCCGATGAGCACACGAGGCTGATGGCGATCGACAATTTTGCTGCATGGCAGCTCAGCTAATGCATCTTCGGATTGATGAGCCCAAGTGCTCATCAGAACTCCACCACCGAGAATGCTGATGGAAAACTCGCCCTTGTGTTGAAAAAGTTGCAGTTCAGTTCCTTGTCCTGGAATCTGAGCTGTCTCGATCAGTTCCCAGTTGTTCATTGCATCACTTGAAGGTTTCAGTTGCATAAGACCTATTTCTGTTAAGGGGTAAAAATCAGGTAGCTGTATAATGTTTCAAAGTATCAGCAGGTACAGCATACTTCAGGTTGTGACTTCGCGCCTTATATTTCCATTTTTTGCAATGCTTCCAAAATCCTCACCATCGCCAAAGTGTCCAATCGACAATACTCCAGCATCGCCCGCTGCAATGCATCCAACTCTTCCCCTGGTTCCAGCGCACACATTTTGTTATATGCTCGCATCGCCGCCATGCCGTCCGAGATTTCCATCCCTGAATAGGAAAGATCGGAAACCATTGCCGGAAGCACCTCTTTAATCGAGTAGGATCCGTGCATCTGCCAGCGATACACATCACGCTTGCGAAATGGTGCCATCAGATCGCGCACGTTCTCTAGCCGTGAATTGATCGCATTGGCTAGATCAGGGAACAGATCGGCAAGATTTCGTAGCACACCTTTTTCAAATGTCTGGTTGTAGGTCAGCACACAGGCATCTGCAGGGATAACTGTAAGCAGTTGTTCGATCAGTTCGCGGCGCGGATCGACACCTGATGGTACGAGATACACATAATGCTGCGGCTCGGCTCCGGCTTCTCGCTGAACATGAATGGAAAACTGGAATGGCACCTGCTGATAGGGACGGGTGCCATCAAACTTGGGGATTGGGGTATTGAAGGTTTCGAAATCGAGATGGCAGAGTGGGTACCACAGGGTGTCGAGAAATTCTTTAACTTTATTTACATCGGTTGAATTTTGCTGGTTCAGAGTTGCTTCGACCTGCTGGCGTTGCACATTGTTAAGTTCATCGAGGGGGACATCCTCGAAACGGATGATTCCCCGATTGTAATAGTCAAACTTTTTTATGCCACGACCTCTGAGATCAAAGATCGAATTTTCAGGGATATATTGCCAGCAGTAGGGGATGAAGTCGCATTCGTAGGGATCGTCGCAGTGGGGGCCAATATCGATATTGGGCTCGTTGTCTTCGCGCATTGTTTCGCGCAGTTCGGTGACGATTTCAGGAAGACTTTGCTGCCGTGCCGCAACCTTGAGGCTGATATCATCGCTGCTGAAAAGTTTATTGATCTCAATCGCGTCCTGACGCACATAGGTGTTGTCGATGTGCACAAGGAAGGACTTGGAGACAGATAGGCCGCAACCATTGAGGACATAGTGTTGTACGGCTACGTCATCAAGGTTGACCGATTTGGTACTGGTACCCATCTTGACCTCATGGATCTGCCAAGATGCGCCGTCACGTACCAGGATATCGACTTTGATGAAGATGGCGGAAAAGGAGAAAGACGCTTCGTAAATAACTTGTGCACCGCTGTCGATGAGTTGTTTGGTGCGGGCAAGTTGGCCAGGGAAAGAAAGCCCCTCGTAGGGAACTTCAATGCCGCCGGGAAACAGTTGTTGAGCGAGGATGCCGACTTCGGTGCCGGATTTGAACTTGGCTTCGAGATCAGGTTGTGGGGGGAAGTCAAATTTGGGAGGATTTTTGGTCAGCCATAGTGCTTTTTGACACTGCAGGCCTTTGAGGATCAGCGATTTGCTGAGACCGCTGCTGCGTCGCTGGCTCATGTTCCCTCCTTAACTCAAGGACTGTAATAAAATCGCGTTGTTGACAGTAGCAGGTTGGGGGAGGGGGGCAAAGGGAAAACTATTACAAGCGCAAAAACCCTTAAAATCGTCGGTTCCCGGACCGACAGCCGGCTTCATTTTCTTTGGATCGCAAAGAAAACGAAGCAAAAGAAACTCTTTTTATTTCTGTCGCGGGGTTCATTATATTATTGGGAAGGGCGGTGGTTAGATACCGCAAGGAACACCTTATCGCTGTTGCATCTGAGAGCGACAGGCCCCAACGAGCAAAAGCTGCTCGAATGGGCTAGACGGTGAGGACTGTGGGTGCAATGGAGGTGATTGCAATGTTTGGGGTTTTTCTGAACTGGTAGATGCTATTGCTACTATCACAATAGCAGCACCGCCGCATCAATTCCGCCCGTGTGAGCTTGCGAGCCGGGGACTTTTGTTTTCAGTCGAACAGTGCTTGACTGTTTTAGCTTATTCTTAGTGGTGAAGAAAACCACCGCAATTTGGCGACAGAAATAAAAGAAGCCATTTTTTGCATCCTTTTTGTTGGCGTTTGCACAAAAAGGATGGCGTTTGGCGGGACGCAACCCGCCGGTTGTGATGTTGTAAAGTTTTTTCACTACGGGGTTGGCATATGTCTAGCTATCTATCCCCCTAGATAAGCCTTCTTCACCTCAGGATTATTCAACAACTCTTCACCTGTCCCTTCGGCAACAATATTTCCAGTGTCCATAACGTAGCCACGATGGGCTAATTTTAGGGCTAGGTTTGCATTTTGTTCAACTAGAAGAATTGTCATACCATCTTCATTGAGTTGTTTAAGCTTGCGGAACATTTCGTATTTAAGCACCGGTGCCAGCCCCATACTTGGTTCATCCAGAAGGAGGATTTTGCAGCCAGTCATCAGGGCTCGACCAACCGCCAGCATTTGTTGCTCACCACCACTTAACGATTCGCTGCGCTGACTACTGCGTTCTTTTAAGCGGGGGAAAAGGTCAAAGATATAGTCGTATTCCTTGTTCAGGTCAGCGTCTTTT
>JAOZLQ010000103.1:0-2941 GCA_029934755.1 Desulfuromusa sp.
TCCATGATGTGATCATTACCCAGGAAGCACCTAACTACCGCATGGAACGGAGCGGCTAAAAATATGTCCGATATCCACAACGATAAAATTCTTATTCTTGACTTTGGTTCCCAGTATACCCAGCTGATTGCCCGGCGGGTGCGTGAATGTCACGTTTACTGCGAGCTGCATCCGTTTGATATGGCGCTGAGTGAAATTAAAGCATTTCAGCCGAGCGGAATTATTCTCTCTGGCGGTCCTAAGTCGGTTTATGAGGATGGGGCTCCAGCGATTGTCGAAGAGTTGTTTGAGTTGGGGGTGCCGGTGTTAGGGCTCTGCTACGGTATGCAGCTGATGAGCCGACATTTTGGTGGTGAAGTTGTCCCGGCAGGCAAACGGGAGTACGGACATGCTGAATTAATCAGCCAAGGCAATCCCGGACCACTGTTTGACGGTTTCTTTAGCGAGGGGACTAGCTCGGTCTGGATGAGTCACGGTGATCACGTTGAAACCATGCCACATGGATTTGAAGTCGTGGCAAGAACAGCCAATGCCCCGGTTTGTGCGATTCAGAATGTTGACCGCAATCTTTATGGTGTTCAATTTCACCCGGAAGTCAATCATACCCTACACGGTGAGCTGCTGATCAATACTTTTGTCCGTAAAATCTGTGGCTGTAATGGCCAATGGACTCCCGGACAGATTGTTGCGGATGCAATTGTGCGGATTCGCGAACAGGTTGGTCATGATCAAGTGATTCTGGGACTTTCTGGTGGTGTCGATTCCTCAGTTGCGGCGGCTCTGATTCATCGGGCCATCGGCGAGCAACTCCACTGTGTTTTTGTCGATAATGGCCTGTTAAGACTTGATGAAGGGGATCAGGTTATGGCCACCTTCGCCAGTAATATGGGCGTTAAGGTGACTCGGGTTAATGCTCAAAAACGATTTTATACCGCCCTTTCCGGAGTTCAGGATCCGGAACAGAAGCGTAAAATTATCGGTAATTTGTTTGTTGATATTTTTGAAGAAGAATCAAAGAAACTTCCAAATGCAAAATGGCTGGCACAAGGGACAATTTATCCGGATGTTATTGAATCGGCCGGGGCTAAAACTGGCAAAGCACACAACATCAAGAGTCATCATAATGTTGGCGGGTTGCCTGACTATATGACATTAAAACTGTTGGAACCGCTAAGGGAACTGTTCAAGGACGAAGTTCGGGCGATAGGTGAGGAACTCGGCTTGCCGCACTCGATGGTCTGGCGCCACCCATTTCCCGGGCCGGGGCTTGGGGTTCGAATTCTCGGTGAAGTTAAGGAAGAATATTGTGATATCCTGAGGCGCGCCGATGCAATTTATATTGATGAGCTCTACGAAAGTGGTCACTACCATAAGATCAGTCAGGCATTTGCGGTATTTTTGCCAGTCAAGTCGGTTGGTGTTATGGGTGATGGTCGTACCTACGAATTTGTTATTGCCTTACGTGCGGTTGAAACTAAAGATTTTATGACAGCGGGTTGGTACCCCATGCCCTACGAAGATCTGGCTCGTATCAGTAACCGGATTATCAATGAAGTGAAGGGGATAAATCGTGTCACTTACGATATTTCGAGTAAACCTCCAGCCACTATTGAGTGGGAATAAATCTTAAAATAAAAGGCCGTTTGGGTTATCAAGCGGCCTTTTATTTTCTGGCTAGTCTAGTAATATCTGTGGATTAAACCCAAGTCGAATGGCTCCCCAGTGTCGGCCATCAATATGAATTGGCAGGGAGAGGTCGCTGAGAATTTCACCGGTATCACGCATATAGGTTTGCAGCAGGAAGTTTTCTGTATTTTGTGCACTACGATAACCGGTCGGATCATTGAACATCCGCTTGTCGCGGCTGCCCGCAACATCCTGCTCGGGATCCCCGGTTAAGGGTTTAGAAAAAATGCTGTTATGGGTTGGTCCGTAGCCGTTGACATCAACACAGATGGCAAAGATTCCAGAAGGTATCTGGCTGAGGGTCTGATCGTAGATCGGTTGTAACTGTTGTGCAAACGGTTGATCATAGCTAGTTGAATATTTAATTGGGTTGGTATTGGGGATCTCCTGATAATTGGTGTCAAAAACATTCATCCCTTGACTGGCTAATTGGCTAATATGTTCTGCAGCTTTATCTCGAAAGTTGCGGCCTAAATCAAGAATCTGTTCAAACGCCCCTTCTCCGGTAATAAATTTAGCAACCAATTGCTGCAGCGATTCGCTGGTGGTTTGTAAGTTGACAGCAATCTGTTCAGAAGATGTGGTGCGTTCGCCGACAATATGACTTAGATCACGAATATTAGAAACTTTTCCATGGGTTTCCATGTTCGTTGCTGAAATTTCTTCGACTGATGCGGTGATTTGAGTCAGCAATCCATGATTGTCATCAAATTCTTTGATGAGCCCCCCATAATTATCACAAGCTATTTGAGAGACGTTCATAGTATGTTCAGCGGCCTTATTAATTTTATTTGCTTCAGCAAGTGCATGATCGATATCACCGAGCATATCGGTGATTTGGTTAGCAATCTGTTCGCTGGCCTTATTTGCTTCTTCAGATAATTTTTTTACCTCACTGGCAACAACGGAAAATCCCTTTCCTGCTTCACCAGCTCGAGCTGCTTCGACAGCTGCATTAAGTGATAAAAGGCCAGTTTGAAATGAAATCCCCTGGATAGTTGAAATGATTTTGCGGATGTCTCGAGATTTGTCGCCCATGGTTTTGATAGTTTGATCATGCTGTTGAATCTGTCCCAGCATCTCCTCCATGCTGTGATTGACTGATTGTAACTCCACAAGAGATTTTCTAGCTGAATTGAGACTTTCAGAATTTGAAGCAGCAATGTGTTGAGCATTATCAGAAATATTCCCCAGGGTTTGAGTTGCTTCTTCACTGTTGCTGAAGACAATGGCAGAAAGCTCGCCTTGGTTGATT
>JAOZLQ010000103.1:2951-8292 GCA_029934755.1 Desulfuromusa sp.
AACTTGATTGACAACTGTTGATGAACCAACTGCCACATTGATTCCCATTTTACGCAAGCTGTGAACGGTTTCCCTCAGTTGGTCGAGGAAGCGGTTGTAACTATTTGCTAGAGTTTGAAATTCATCATGGGATGTCGTTTGAAGTCTGTTAGAGAGATTCATATCGCCACTATTCATTTCTTCAAGCTGACTATTTAGGTTGCGAACTGGTCTGACGAGAAGATAACGTAAAAAAAAGAATGACCCTATTATCGCAAGTATGGATATCAAAAATAGTGTGGTTGCTTGCCATACAGCACGTTCTGCAATGCTGCCAATCAGGTCAACTTGTGAGCTGTTTCCTGACGTGAGAATGTCTTGTAGTGCACTGATGTTGAAATATATGCTGCCAAATAATAATAATTGCAGCACAAACAGGAAAGTAATGTTGCCAAGTAACTTGCGTGTCAGGGTGTTAAAAAAAAGTTTTTCCAGGCTAGAGTAAGTGCTGTAAAATAATGACATAAGGATTCCTTGTGTCTGCTGGCCGAGGGCTCTAGTTATATTATCTCAGATTAATAGAACAAAGTTGTTGAATTGGTTGTAGATAATAAATAAGTGTTAATAATAAATCAAGATATTTTTACTCTCTATTTCATTAAAGTTGACCATGTATGATGAAATGCCTATTATGGCGCATCTTTTCGAATTTTATTAAACTTGGTATGTAATTTTAAAAGGAGTATTTATGTTGAAACGTCGTTTGACTATTTTTATGCTTTTGAGCTTTTCTTTGATTTTTGCTTTTACAGCAACTGCCGCCGATTATAAAAAAGAATACAAAATGAGTGTTGTTGTTGGTCCAAAACTTCCTTGGGGGGCTGGAGCGACAAAGTTTGCTGATCTTGTGCGTGAACGCACCGATGGACGTATTAATATTAAGGTTTATACGTCGTCTTCGTTGATGGCAGGAAAGCAGACAAACGAATTTTTGATTCATCGACAAGGGGTTGCTGATTTTTGTTTTGCGTCAACAATCAACTGGTCCACGACAATTAAACCTCTCAACCTTTTTAACTTGCCTTTTTTCTTTCCCGACTATAAGGCATTGGATGCTGTAACTCAGGGTGAAGTAGGGGATGAGATTGCTAATCTGTTGAGTGCAAAGGGTGTTACTCTTCTTGCTTGGGGAGAAAATGGTTTTCGTGAAATTACCAATTCAAAACGAGCAATTACCAAACCTGCTGATCTTGAAGGGTTGAAAATCCGTGTTGTTGGTACTCCTGTTTTTATTGAGACAATGAGGGCTCTGGGAGCCAATCCCGTTAATATGAACTGGGGAGATGCGCAGGTTGCGTTTCAGCAGGGTGTTGTTGATGGTCAGGAAAATCCGGTTGTCGCAATTGAAATCCCTGTAAAAATCTGGCAATTTCATCAGTATGCAACCATCTGGCGCTACGTCATTGATCCTTTGATGTTGACTGTTAACAATAAAGTGATGGCAAGTTTCTCACCAGCAGATCAGGCCATTATTAAACAAGCTGCTAACGAAGCTGCTGACGAACAACGGATGATCGTACGTAAAGGGCTGATCGCCCCCGATTTAAGTGCTCTGGAGCTTTTGCGTAGTAAAGGGATGGAAGTCACCGTGTTGAGTCCTGAAGTACGCGACCAGTTTAAAGCAAAAACCACCAGTGTATATACGAAGTGGATTGATGTTATTGGTGCTGATCTGGTGAAGAAATCTGAAAAAGCGATAGCCGCATCTCGTTAAAGATCAGGAGTATCTTTTGAATAAAGTTCAATGGTTCGCCGAGCATTTTGAAGAAGTGCTCGGCGCTTTTTTGTTATCTGCGATGGCTTGTCTCGCTTTTGCGAATGTTTTAACCCGCTATGTATTTCATTATCCGTTGGCTTTTACTGAGGAACTCGAGGTTAATTCGCTGGTTTGGTTGACCATGCTGGGGACCTCTGCTGCTTTTCGCAAGGGCTGCCACCTGCGGATGGTATTTGTTTACAGTAAATTCTCATTACTGTGGCAGAAAATTATAGATCAATTCATCTCGTTGCTGTCATTTGGGCTCTTTTCAGCTTTAGGAGTTCTTGGTTACCGGCAATTAATTGATGAACGATTTCTGGAGATCACATCCGAATCGTTAAATTTCCCCCAATGGATTTATACCATCTGTATTCCTGTAGGCTGTATCCTCATATTGATTCGTATCGTTCAAGCGAGCGTTCTCTCCTGGAAAGGAGAACCTCAATGAGTCTCGGACTTCTGCTGTTTTTGGGGTTTTTTATTTTACTGCTGGTCGGGACACCGATCGCTATAGCCATTGCTATTCCGTCTTGTCTGGTGATCTGGATCGGTGATTTAGGGATCCCGATTATTGCTCCGAACTTTTTTGCCGGCATTGCTAAATTTCCTCTTTTAGCCATCCCCCTTTTTATTTTAGCGGGTTTTATTTTAGAGCGGTGTGGCATATCACAACGGGTGATTTCCTTCGCTAATTTACTTGTCGGTCAGCGTCGTGGCGGGCTGGCGATTGTTGCCATCTCAGTCTGTGTTTTCTTTGGTGGGGTCTCGGGTTCAGGCCCCGCAGATGCAGCCGCTATCGGCGCAATTCTTATCCCTGCGATGTACGCTCAGGGCTACGCCAAGGGCTACAGTGCTGCTTTAATCGCTGCTGCCGGGTCAACCGCAATCATTGTCCCTCCGAGTATTGCTCTTATTGTCTATGGAGCTATCACTAATACCTCAATTCCAGCACTTTTTGCTGCAGGTGCGATTCCCGGCTTATTGGCAGGCTTGTCGCTATTGATTCCAGCAGTTTGGGTGGCGCGAAAAAGAGGATACGGCGCTAATATCTCCAAAAATAAAGAAGAACAGGTATCTCTTGGTAAATCATTCAGGGATGCCTTCTGGGGGTTACTGGCGCCAGTTATTATTCTTGGTGGTTTATATGGTGGAATTTTCACTCCAACCGAAGCTGCTGTTGTCGCGGTTTTTTATAGTTTATTTTTGGGTATGGTTGTTTATCGAAGTTTACGTTTTAAGGATCTTTATCAGATTCTGGTTGATGCCAATCAGACAACTTCAATTGTTATGCTTATTATTGCCTTTGCTGGACTTTTTTCGTGGGCAGGGTCGACTATCGGAGTTCTTGATCTACTGGCTAATTCACTAATGGGAGCAAGTGATAAAGGTTGGATTGTTTTACTTCTGATAAACCTGTTGATTTTTATTGCTGGCATGTTGATGGATGCAATCAGTGTTTTTTATATTTTCCTGCCAATTTTCATCCCAATTATTCACCATTTTGGGTGGGATCCTGTGTGGTTTGGGGTGGTCATGACTCTAAATCTGGCGATTGGGCAGTTTACTCCCCCGGTTGCAGTCAACCTTTATGTGACCACCCAACTGGCTGATATCCGACTGGAGGAGACCTTTCGGGCCGTTATTCCGATGGTTCTTGCCATGTTGATTGCCCTGCTTGTTGTTATTTTGTTTCCTGCATTATCTCTCTATATCCCTCGATTCTTTGGTTTGATGTGAACTGATTCTGGTGCTTCTCCTCTTAAAGATCATAGTTTCTGCCGGAATGGTCCTGACCATCACTTTTATTGCTGAACGTGCAAGTACACGTTTGGCAGGTGTGTTGCTAGGATTTCCGCTCGGCGCAGGTCTTTCTATTCTGTTTTTTGGAATTGAGCAGGGAGCTTTATTTGCGGCTGAAAGCGCTCTTTGGGGTATTCCAGGACTTCTGGCCACTCTTGTATTTGCTCTTATGTACATGGTGGGCATTCAACGTTTAACTCAGAAGAAAAGTCTCCATATTATCTGCTGCGCCTTGTTGGGGATTGCCGGATTCTTTGCCGCAACATTTATTATTTATCTTGTTATGCCAAAAAATAGTTGGCTTAATATTCCGATAACACTCATCGGAGTATTTGGTTTTGCATTATTTTTCAGAAAACTTCCGGTCAATAACGTTTCCCATAAAATCCCTGTAACACCATTAATTCTAGGTATCAGAGCTGGGATTTCTTCTCTGGTTATTTTGTTAATTACTGGAGTCGCACAATTAATCGGTCCACAATGGTCTGGGCTCTTTTCGATCTTCCCTGTGACATTGCTCCCCGTTATCGTCATTTTACATCATCATTATGGTGCTGATACGGTTCTTGCTCTGCTGCGTGAATTACCTTTTGGCTTGCTGGCAATTGTCGTTTTTGATTTTTCCGTAGCAAATAGTTTTCCACTTTTAGGTGTTGGGGGTGGGATAGTGGTTTCCTATGGAAGCGCTTTTCTCTATCTGTTGTTTTATGAGATGACAGCACGTAAGGCTCTAGCTCGATGGTTGTCCCCTTGAAGGTGATGTTAAGTTTTTTCTTCCAATTTCTTAGATAGAGCAGCAAAGGGGGAGTGGGAAAGAGAGGGGTGCTTCTGCTGATCATTGGAACTGCCATCTATCCTATCTTCTTGTATCCCTCGTGAATGTTCATGGTCATGACAATAAATACAGAGTAATTCCCAATTGCTGCCATCTGGTGGATTGTTGTCGTGATTGTGATCTATATGATGAACTGTCAGTTCTCGAATATTTTTCCCTTCAAATCCCCGGGTGCAGCGACCACAAACATGGGGAAACAACTTCAGTGCCTGTTCCCGATAGCCAGATTGACGGTTCTGTTCTTCCTGACGCATTGTAGCAACGAGTTGATCCCGTTTTTCGCCGCTCATTTTGCTGCTGTTGATTGCCATAATTGCTTACCCGGAATAATAAAAAAGCCCCGGTCAGCACCGGAGCTCTTTTATCCATGTTATTTATAGGTGACTTACTTTTAACGTTTACAGTAAGTTAGTAACTTCACACTGCGGTGGCTCAGAAACTTTCATGTTTCCTCCTTTTCGCAATTTTGATGTAGATCAACATTACCACTTTTTGCATCAATATGCAAATTTAGGTGAAGAATTTTAAATAATTGCTTTCATTCCTTCCATGGCCTCACGTAAAACCTCACCAACTTCTTCAACCAAGGTATTGCGAATCTCGTAATTGACTTCTACCAGCATCTGATTATCGACGCCGTTATCTTTCAGGTCGAGTCCTTTGCCGATTACTGCAGTATCTACCTTATCCATAAAGTTTTTCAACAAAGGGACACAGTCGTGGGCAAACAAATAACAGCCATACTCGGCGGTATCAGAAATAACTTTGTTCATTTCATAGAGTTTTTTCGTGGCGATGACATTGGCAATCAGAGGCGTTTCGTGTAGCGACTCGTAGTATGCCGATTCTTCCTTGATTCCTGAAGCCACCATGATATCAAAGGCCATCTCTACGCCAGCTTTCACCAT
>JAOZLQ010000104.1:0-7636 GCA_029934755.1 Desulfuromusa sp.
TTGCAGATAAGTTGATTGAACAATGGCAGCTTGATTCATTTCTGGCTGATGCCATCCACTTTTTGCATGCTGATATTGCTCAAATTGAGCAAAGTAGTATTCTGCTGAAGATTGCTCGTCTGGCCCAACAAATTTGTCAGAATCCACAGCAGTTAACCACTGAAACTGAAGTACTGGCCGAGCGATTATTCGGGTTTCGTAAAAGTGAGATTGACTATCTTTTTGATTGGGCCAGTGGCTTATATCCATCGTTTGGCACGTTTCTAAATGATTCTGAAAAATTGCAGTCGGAGATGGAGGCAGCTCTGGAGAATTTGACAGAGCTCTCTTTCTTGTTGGCGGATCAGGAAGCGGCTCGTGCTCGTCTTGGAGGTGCTAAAAAAACGGAAGATTTGGTGCGGATTGCGCGAAATCTTTATCTGGAAAACAGCCCGGCAACTGATGCAATTTTCTTTTTGTTTGATCAGAAAAATCTGCAACTCACAGGAATTCAGACGGAAGGGCAGCCAAGACTGATTGGTGAATTGAAAATTCCAATGGAGACTGAATCAAGTTTGGTCACTGCTGCTTTACTCAATGGGGTAGCAAGTAACTCTTTGCAGCCGACACAGCCATTGACTGTTACTGATCATTTGCTGCTCCGGCTTTGCAAGAGTCCTGGAATAAGCTGCCATCCTTTTCACTTTGAGGATCGGGTGTTGGGTGTTGTGGCCCTCGGAGTTGACTCAACAGCGGGTTTTGAGAAATTGCAATCGTTGCAAATCAGGATGTTTGGCCAAGTGGTCAGTGCCGCCTTGATGGGAATATCGGTGGATGTTCAAGATCACTTTAGTGATGGGAACAATCTGTTGCGTCGGGTTAGTCATGAGGTCAACAATCCACTGACAATTATCGGCAATTATGCCGAGGTGTTAAATCACCTTCTGGCCGATACTGAAGGTCATGATTTGACCGAATCGATACAGAAAGAAGTTCGCCGGATTGATGATATTATTAATTATTACTTGAATCAGCAGGAAATCCCCGGGTTTCCGGAATATAGAATTAATCTCAATCAACTGGTGCGGGATACGGTTGGTTCTTTAGATGATTTGGTGTTTAAACCACGGCAAATTGTGACCAGACTTGATCTACAAAATAACCTGGATAATGTGGCGACCAATCCTGTATTGGTGAAACAGATCCTGGTCAATCTCCTTAAAAATGCAGCGGAAGCGGTCAGCGATGGTGGTACGATTCAGCTAATGACACGTGATGGATATTCTGCTGATAGTGGCAGGCATATTGAGATTATTGTTCAGGATAATGGTTTGGGGATTTCCCCAGAGCTGCAGGCAAAACTCTTTCAGCCCATTATTAGTACTAAAGGGGCAGGTCATGCCGGCGTTGGTTTAAATATTGTCAAGGGGATGGTTGCCGATCTTGGTGGGTCGATCAGCTGTCATAGTTCCGAGCAATCTGGAACAAGTTTCCACTTGCAGATCCCCTGTCAAGGTGATCTCCCTATTGAGTCCTAGGAGCTTTTGTGCAAAGTAAAATCGCTAAGGACATCATAATTGCTGAAAAGGCTGAACAACCACATATTCTGGTTGTCGATGACCAACTGTCTCTGCTGTACAGTTTACAGGCATTATTGCAGATAAATGGTTATCAGGTTGATCTGGCAAGGAGTGGTAGCGAGGCAATCACGAAGCTGCAGGATTTTGATTATCAGTTAGTTCTGCTTGATTTGCAGATGCCCGGGATTGACGGGCTTGAGGTCCTTGAATTTATCCGTCAAGCTGAGTTTAATCTGGAAACTATTGTGGTCAGTGGTGAAACTTCTTTTACTTCTATCAAGGATGCTATGCGACTTGGGGCTTATGATTTTATTCGTAAGCCATATACCCCCGAAGAATTATTGACAACTGTCAGTCGGGGGATTGAGCATTTCCGCCAGGAAAGACAGTTGCTGCGATCCGGACACTCTTTGAGCGAGTCGGAACGGATGCATCGGTTCATTGTCAATAACTCCCCCGACTTTATTTATATGCTCGATACCCAAGGTGTTTTCACCTATGTCAATGAGGTCGTAGAAGGGCTGCTTGGTTATAAACGCCATGAATTACTTGGACGGCATTTCTCTTCTATCATTCATCCCCACAATGCGGCTGAAATTCATAATTTTTTCAGTGAGCAACGAACTGGAGATCGGGCAACTCATAGTATCGAAATGCGTCTCATGGTTAATCAGTCGAGTGATCTTGTGGAGAGTTTTGACAATTATGAATTGATTGTGGAACTGAATGCCATCGGGATGTACGAAGAAAAAGAAGCAGGGGAAAAAAGTTTTATTGGCACGTTGGGCAGTGCCAGAGATATTTCTGAACGTAAACGTTCTGAGGATAGAATCAGCCACCAGGCCTACCATGATTTGTTGACCCAATTACCCAATCGACTTTTGTTTGATGATCGGATGAATCAGGCTCTTGCCCATGCCAGCCGGAATGGCCAACAATTTGCCATGTTGTTTATGGACCTGGATCGTTTCAAATTGATTAACGATACTCTTGGCCATGTGATGGGAGACTTGGTCCTGCAGCAGGTTCCCAAGCGAATTCTTGACTGTTTGCGGGCAGAAGATACTCTTGCTCGCTTTGGTGGTGATGAGTTTTGTTTGCTGCTGCCCAATATCCCGAGTAAGGAGAGTGTCGCTGCGGTCGCAGAAAAAATTCTTAAGGCGACGCGACTACCTTTCAGTATCAACAACCATGAACTTTATCTGAGTCTGAGCTTGGGCATTGCGATCTACCCTGATGCAGGAAAAACTGGGGAAGATTTGCTGCAAAGTGCTGATATTGCAATGTATCATGTAAAGAAAAATGGGAAGGATGGCTATTGTTTCTACAGTGATGCTGTGAGCAATGATTCCAATTTTCTGACGACTGAACGTGATATTGACAGTGCCTTGGAAAAGAGGCAATTTCAGGTGTTTTTTCAGCCCAAGGTTGACCCTGTAAAACATGTGATTGTTGGGATGGAGGCGCTGTTGCGTTGGCAACATCCGAAGCGGGGACTTCTCTATCCCGAAGATTTTATTGCTGCAGCGGAGGCTTCAAAATCAATGATTCCCATCGGTGCCTGGGTTTTGCGTCGGGTTTGCGAAGAAGTTGTGCGCTGGCAGCAGCAAGGTTTGCCGCAAATCAAGGTTTCATTGAATGTTTCTCTCATCCAACTCAGAGAAGCTGATTTTGCTGAGCATTTTATCTTGACGTTGCAGGAATTTAAGCTCAATTCAGATCTTTTCGAGATCGAAATCACTGAACAGGGATTGAATCGGGGAGAGCAGGAAGTTACAAAGCAGCTCCGAGTGTTACGCGATTTTGGTGTGTCTGTAACGATTGATGATTTTGGTCGAGGCTACACCTCACTCAGTTATTTGCAAAACTTACCAATCAATACCTTGAAGATTGATCGATCATTTGTTCGGGAAATTGAAGAAAAGCAGAATCAGACCTGTATCGCTGATGGTATTGCCATGATGGCTAAAGGTTTGAATTTGAATGTCGTTGGTGCGGGAGTGGAAAATCTCCTGCAACTTGATTATTTACGTAATCTGGGCTGTCGTGAAGTTCAGGGTTACCTTTATAGTGAAGCCATCCCGGCTCAAGAAGCCATGAACTTGCTGAAAACCCGGCCGAGTGTGGGTCCCCATTTCAACTTACCGCATTAAATTTCATCCCAATTGAAAAATAACAGACGAATCATCCATTCCTATGTTATGACATATTCTTGGCTGCTAATCTTCGATTAAGAACGTTGATAAAAACAGGAGTATGTTATGCAACAGCGTGAGTATATTGGATTGGAAGATCAATACGGGGCCCACAATTATAAGCCACTTGATGTCGTTCTATCGCGGGGTAAGGGTGTTTGGGTTTGGGATGTTGATGGCAACAAGTATCTTGACTGTCTTGCTGCGTATTCAGCAGTCAATCAAGGGCACTGTCACCCCAAAATTATGCAAGCGATGATGACTCAGGCTGAAAAATTAACCTTGACATCACGGGCTTTCCGCAATGACCAGCTTGGTCCATTCTATAAAGAACTCTGCGAATTGACCAATTCGCATAAGGTTCTGCCGATGAATAGTGGTGCTGAAGCTGTGGAGACTGCGATTAAAACCGTTCGTAAATGGGGCTACACAGTTAAGGGGGTCGCCGAAGATCAGGCAGAAATTATTGTTTGTGATAATAACTTCCATGGTCGTACCATCAGTATTGTCAGTTTTAGTACCGATGATAATGCTCGTGCAGGATTTGGTCCCTTCACGCCTGGATTCAAATGTGTCTCCTACGGTGATGCAGCAGCTTTTGAAGCGGCAATTACTGAAAATACAGTCGCTTTTCTGGTAGAGCCGATCCAGGGTGAAGCGGGAGTGATGATCCCACCTGATGGTTATCTGAAAAAAGTTCGGGAAATTTGTGACCGCCGTAATGTTGTTCTGATTCTGGATGAGATCCAGACGGGATTAGGTCGTACCGGAAAGTTGCTGACTGAGGAGTATGAAGGTATTGAGGCGGATTTGACCATTATTGGAAAAGCTCTCTCGGGTGGTTTTTATCCGATTTCTGCGGTGTTATCAAATACCGAAGTGATGAATGTTTTGCAACCGGGAGAGCATGGCAGTACCTTCGGTGGTAATCCCCTGGCATGTGCGGTGGCGCGGGCGGCATTGAAAGTTTTGTTTGAAGAAAATCTGATCGAAAATTCATATGAGCAGGGGAAATACTTCCTTGATGGATTGAAACAAATTTCTCATCCGCATATCAAAGAAGTTCGTGGTCGTGGATTAATGCTTGCGATTGAATTTCACCCTGAAGTGGGTGGTGCACGTGACTATTGTTACAAGCTGAAAGAGCAAGGGATTCTGGCTAAAGATACCCACGAGAATATCGTTCGCTTTGCTCCGCCATTAGTGATTAAGCGCGAGGAAGTTGATCAAATTTTGGACGCTGTCAATAAAGCCTTGCCCGTATCCTAACGATAATATTTATTTTGGATGCTGCATTATATTTAGTAACTCAAACAGCCCCTAATGTATAAATTGGGGGCTGTTTGAGTTGATAAGTAAAAAGAAGAAGGGAATATGAAATGTATCAATATTTATTTGGACCGGTGCCTTCAAGACGATTGGGAATGTCCTTGGGAGTTGATTTAGTCCCTAAAAAAGTGTGTTCCCTCGATTGTGTTTATTGCGAAGTTGGTAAAACGACAAAGTTAACCATCGAAAGAAAAGAGTACGTTCCCTACGACAAAATTATCGAAGAATTATCTCATTATTTTGAAAATAATCCAGACCCTGATTTTGTAACTTTTTCTGGTTCAGGTGAACCAACACTGAACATCAGAATAGGGGATGTCATTAAGTTTATAAAAGAAAATAAACCCGATATTCCTATTGCTGTTTTAACCAATGGAACATTGCTTTACGACAAACAAGTTCGGGATGAACTTAAATTTGCCGATATTGTTCTCCCTTCGTTGGATGCCGCAACGGAAGGAGTATTTAAAAAGATAAATCACCCACCAACGGCACTTACGCTTAATAAATACCTACAAGGATTGATCGAATTCAGAAAGGAATTCGTCGGAAAAATCTGGCTGGAGATTCTTATTCTTCCCGGCTATAACGATAGTGATAACGAATTAACCGAATTGAGAAAAATAATTTTGCAGATCAATCCAGATTCTGTACAAATCAATACCTTGGACAGACCTGGGACTGAAGCAAACTTATGTGGGGCAACAAAGGCTGAGCTCCGTCGGGTTGTCGATTTCTTGAATTTGGATAATGTTGAGATTATTGCTGCTGCACCGCAGAGAAAAAATATTCAGTCCTATCGTAGCGATGCAGAGACAGCCATTTTAGAAACCATTGCAAGAAGACCTTGCACCCTTGATGATCTGGTGCAAATTTTGGGAATGCATCGGAGTGAAATTAATAAATACCTTGATGTCTTGGACTCTGAAGATAAAATCGAAGCGGTGCAACAATCCCGCGGGTTTTTTTATAAAAAGGTAGAGCACGGCTTTACGTGAAAAGCGTGATAATCTTTTTTCTATACAGTTTCTGTCGGTTTGTTGAATCGTGTCAGCAGAAATGCCATCGGGATTGTACCCAATGCAAATATCGTACAGAGTTCGTAAGTGCGTTCCATACCGATCCAGTCACCGGCAAATCCCAGTGCAAACACAAGTATTGAACCAACGCCAAAGTTTATAAACATATACATGCTGTTCATGAAGGTTGGCATGTTCGAATCGGTATCTTGAATACTGGCCATAAGAACCGGACCAGAAGCAAATAAAAATAATCCTAGAATGCTCAGTAGAATAATATTTTGTGTCAATACAAATAGTGCCATAGCAGCGACTGACCCGATACTTGAGATAACCAGAGTCTTCCTTCGGCCAATTTTGTCGGAAATGTTCCCAGCACAAAACGTCCCGATAACCCCGGAGAATTGTAGAATGGACAGCGAAATTCCGGCAAACCACAGTGACTCACCCTGACCAGTTAAATAAACTGGCAGGTAGAGGGTCAACGCACTTTTCATCGCAGCCTGAAAACAGAGAAATCCGGCAATAACACTAAAAAATGGCCAGTAGCGGCGCAATAACTTATGGGTATCCCCTTTTTCTTTGGGTTTTCGTACTCCTCTGTCAATATCAAGATTCTTCAATTTAATATATAGAACCAGCGAAGCAATAAGCCCCAGAGGAATCAGTCGATATATCTCCTCCAAGCTCCAAAGTGATACGGCTGAAATGACCAGTAGTGGACCAAGGGTTCTGGCTAGCTCACCCCCGACCATAAAAAAACTCATCCCGGTTCCAACTTTATTCCCAGAAGCTTCTTTCACAATCACTGGGGACGGTACATGAAAGAGAGCCGCAGAGATGCCGGCAACAAATAGAAGTATGAACAACGTTGTAAACGAATTCGCTAATCCCACCAGTCCCATACTGATAGCTGTTATTGCCGGGGTCAGAATGACAAAATATTTGATCCCCGTTTTTTCTGCCAGTAGTCCAAGAAAGGGATTAAATAAGGAAGGAATCCGTCTGATAATGTCGAGAAATGCGGCCATTGATAGCGACATGCCCAGCTTATCAATCAGTAACGGCAACAATGGGGCTAAAAATGCGGAAAATGTATCGTGAGCAAGATGTGCAAGCGATAAAATGATAACGTCTGGTTTTCTAAACTCAGTATTTTCTGTATCTGCTTTCAATGCTTTTTCCATTCTGTGTTTACGCCATCTTAGGATGTGATTTGACAGAGCTATATATACATTTCAGGGTAGCAGAAATCAATCTTGTTCCATCAATTGATTGCCAGTCCGAGTAAATATTTTGATTCGTGGGTCTTTGCTGATATCAGCGATCAGTATTTTTGTTGCGGATAAAATAGCGAAGCTGCTTCATTCATTTCGAGATATTCTATATCCGGGACCGATTTTATTGATCTCACGGAGTTGTTTGGTCATTATTTGATAAACATTTTATGCCGTAGCTTCTGTATTCTCAAGTTTTTCTCCTTGTTTTCATCAGGGAATGTCACTTCTTCCCAACCATGATAACAGGTGAACAG
>JAOZLQ010000104.1:7646-8164 GCA_029934755.1 Desulfuromusa sp.
CTCCCCTTCAAATCCTAATTCAACGAAAATTTCACGCGAAAAATCAAGACGCATTTTAATGACCTTCTTGACCGCTTCATGAATCCGCGGATCTGCCTTCGCCCAGGCATTCATTGCCAGATCGTATTTTGTCAGTTTTTCATTCTTGATTGTTTTCATAGCGGCAAGCAGGCGCTTATCCGCCTCCAGTTTTTTTATCTCCAGATCATCAATAAGAATACTGGTATATTCATGTGTCCAATAATTAAGCAGGTGCTGCAACAGGTCTTGTCGATTCTTGAAGTGCCAGTAGAATCCACTTCTTGATGTTCCCAGAAGTTTGGCAAGTCTTTCAATTTTTACCGCCTCAAAACCCTTCAATTCAAGTAGTTCAAGTGCTTTTACGAGCCATTGATCTTTACTGATGCCTTTATTTTTTTTTACATCTGTCGATTTCATTTTCCACCTCAATTATTGACTAGACAGAACTGTACAGTAAATATATGATATGTCAATCAGATAACTTAAGCCTACAGGCA
>JAOZLQ010000105.1 GCA_029934755.1 Desulfuromusa sp.
GGCCTACGGATTAGAAGTCCGTTGCTCTATCCAACTGAGCTACTGGCGCACAACCGGTAAAAAGTGTCCTTCAGTGCTTAAAATGCCACAGAAGGCTGCGTTTCTAGCATGCACTCCAAAGTTTTGCAAATAAAAACTCAGCCAGCAATGACGAAAGATAAGGTGCATTTTTATAGACAAGGGCAAATACCCTTCTCCACTATTCTTAATTAGCCGGTTTCCAAGTAACGGGGAATCGCCAGCAAGAACATTCATACGGAGAGGAAAAAAATGCCACATTCCGTAATCATTTAGTTAGCTACTGCCTTTAGGCTCAACTGAAGGGTCATCCCTAAAAGGATCTTCACCTATGTTTCTGGCTTCCCCTGCAAAATTCATAGTTCGTTGCAATAGATCAAATTCCAAACCAAACCCAGGGTCATCAGCAAAAGGATCACAGCGTGAAGGCAGAGGACGATCTTCAATATTAAACTCTGGATCCTCTAAAAAAGGATCAACACGGGAATTTTTACCTGGTTCAGCGTGTTCAGCAACCAGTTCTGCAAGTGACTCAGCATCATGAGAACTTTCAACCAGATCAAATGTATAGAGCAACTCAGCAACAAGAGATTTCGGCTCAGGAAGATTTTCTACATAGAGAATAGCAAGTTGATCCAACCAGTCAACAGCAAGTTCAAAAGTTTCTAGTTCAATTTTGTTGGGCATTGTTTTGTCAGTCAAATGGCGCGCAAGAACAATTTGCAAACGATCAGCTATCGATCGGAAGGAGTCAACATCCGCACCGATGGCGACCGTTATATAAACAGTCACAGCATCAACCGAAGCTGTTAATAGTGGCAGAGCAGGAGCCTGATCAAACAGAGAATTGCGAATCATTTTTATAAAATCTTCCGTTTCCCGATAAAACAATTGTCGCTTGTTCATCTGATCAGCCATCCAGTAGTCTCCATATTAAATAAGCGTTTATTTTTAGGGATGATAACATAAAAAAATAGATGTGTTAATCAAGGGTTAAGCTACAAATTCCTGAGTGAGAAAGTGACCGGAATTTCAACCTGGCTATCTATCGCAACTCCAAAAGAAGTTGCAGGTCTGAACTTCCATCTATTTATCGCTTTTCGAGCAGCCCTATCAAGACTTCGATACCCAGACGATGCCAATATATCCAGATGACCAACACGCCCGTTTTTAAGAATTAAAGCTTCGAACACAACCTTGCCCTCCCAACCACGCAACTTAGCAACATCGGGATAGCGTGGAGGAGTATTGACAACATAGCGAGGCAATGCATCTTTAAACCCTTGTCCTTCAATATTACTTGCCTGCCCAGTTGCTGCGGAAGTCGAATTCTGACTATTGTCTGAACCCTCGTTTTGAGTTTTCACTCCCTCCGAAATAAAATAATCGGATTTAGCCTGTATAGCAGAATTAACCGGGATAGACATTAACGGCGAACTTATAGCCTGCAACGACAGATCCATATTTTGTTTTTCAGGGATCGTTTCAACTGATAGCGAATCATTTATATTTTCAATAACAACAGTGTCGGATTTAATCGCTTCGAACTTATTCGTTGTTTTATTCAATAAAAGATCTGTAGCAGCAATGTTTACTATTTCTGACACTGTGCTTTTTTTCTTCAACCCAGTTTCAGGGATAACGGGATGAAATTGTTCAGAAGCAATAGTCAGGTTTTTTTTTACCTTCTGGACCGAACCCATAACCACATGACTAGTGGATTTTTTTGGCGCAGGCATCGAATAAAACGAATCAATTGACCTTGAAACAAAACTAACCCCTACTTGCCTATTTTTAAACGATTCTGCCGATGAAAGCTGGTTTAAAGGCAGCCACAGCAGATGCAGAGCAAAAGAGAGAACAATAAAAAATGAAATTCTGGACAGAGAATTCAAACACAACCTCATAGGCAAAATTCAATTGGTCAAATTGTACGGTAACTTGTCTTATATTCCGTTTTCCTGTTATATATACCCCGGTTCTAATGAATAAGACTATCTCACTGCCACGGACACCACTGAACTCATGAATTTCAAACAAAGCTCAAAACAATGGGCGTATAAGCTTCCATATCTACTTCTATGGTCATTCTTACTCATACCGCAAATAGTCAGTGCGGACAACAGCCAAACTGAACTAGCAACGACAACAGAATTACTCACGGTGATGCCAACAATTCATGTCGAAGCCATAAGAATTGCCCCAACAACCGGAATGACAATCATTGATAAAGAGATGATTGAAAACCTGCCAACTCGAAATGGCAGCATCAATGAGATTATCGGAATTATTCCGGGGGTTCAATATAGTGAAGAAAATCTAAGTTCCTTTACCGGTGGAGAGATTACTCCTCCAGTTGTATCTATTTCAGGAAGTCGCTTTTATGATAACAACTATACGGTGGATGGCATCAGCAACAATAGTCCTCTTGATCCAGTTTTCACTAGTGTTAGCAGCCCTTACAAATTACCGGGGTATCCACAAATACATTTTTTAAGCCCAGAAATTATTGAACAAGTAACCGTTTATAATAGCAATATCCCGGCTAAATTCGGCGGTTTTACCGGTGGTCAAATAGATACCCAGACGATCAATCCAACTTCAGATTTTTGGGGCAAAATTCATTATCGAACCACAAATGACGGTTGGACTAAGTTCCATATTGACCCTATAAACCAAGAGGATTTTTATAATTCTAATAGTTCCAATAATCAACCAAACTTTAGAAAACACAATTTTGGGCTTACTATTAATACTCCCCTAGGGGTTGATACGAGCCTGATTACATCGTATCAACAGCTTTATTCCAGAATACCTCTTCAACATTTAGGTGGTTTTAAAACTCAAACACGCAAACACGAGACTTTTTATTCTAAACTAAATCATTATTTGACGAATGGCTCCAATCTTTCCGTCACTGCGCTTTACTCTCCAACCTCGGCACAACATTTTTCGCGAAATATTAAAGGAAGTGATTATACAATCGATAGCGATAATTATTCTCTCGCGGTACAAGCAGAAAAAGATTTAAGTGATAGCCAACTAAAACTAACTCTTGGTTACACTGGCCAAAAAACTCATCGTAATGCCCCAGAAAATCGTTTTACTTGGAGCACCCAAACTGACTCAGTAGACTGGACAAATACAAATTATGCGACTGAAGGTGGATTAGGGGCATTAACTACAGGGCAGAATCAATTAAGCATAAAATCTGAAATTTCATTCAACAATATGAGCTGGTGGCAATCAAACCATATATTGAAAATCGGGGGAGAAGCCACCTATTCAAATCAATACTATCATCGCCCGAAAACTAATTATTACTATAACGGTACGGACAATGGAACGATAAATACTCCTATTTCATGTAGCCCAAACGATTTTGCCTGCATTGAAAATGAACAATATTTATATAAAAGAACCAAATATGCGCAAACTGATACTGATGTTGAAATTACAGACGTTGCTGCCTTCGTCCAAGATTCTATTATCTGGAAGCGTTTGGAAATCGTTCCTGGAATTAGAATATCCTATGATGATTTTACTGATAATGTGAATGTTGCTCCTCGGTTTGCTGCCTCTCTGGATATTTTCGGCAATCAATTAACGACCCTATTTGCCGGTAAAAATCGCTATTACAGTGGTACTTTACTTACGCATGCCCTCTATAATGGCATTGTGGTCATCAAGCAGGAGAGAGATGATAATACTAGCGAATGGGCAGATATAGAGAATCGACCTATAACCTTTACATATGAAAACAGTGAGATAAAAACACCATACAGTGATGAACTGACTCTTGGCATAATCCAGAAAGTTTTTGGTGGCGAGTTCAAGGCACAATACATTGAAAAGAATAACAAAGATGAATTAGCACGAAGTAAAATCAGTGACCCGGATCGCATCGAACCAGACGTTTATTTGTTCAACAATTTTGGGCGGTCGAAACACAAAAGCATCCAATTAAGTTGGCAGAGATCATGGAAAAATCACTTTTTAGAGATAAATTCAACCTGGCAAAAAACGACAACAAGCCACGACGATTATTTTGAAACTCTAGATGCAGATGATATTGCAGAAACAATTTGGTATGACGGGAAAGAACTTTATTATCATGAAATCCCCAGGACAGATTTTAACCGACCTGTCATCGCTAACCTTATCTATATCAGCAGTCTGCCATACAACATCACGTTTACAAATAAAACAAAATTTCGTGGAGCTTACTGGAGATTAAAAAACACAAGAGACACACAACAAAGTATCATTCACCCCGATCAAGAAGCATATATTTATGAAAGGCAAAAGAGTCATAGTAGTATACTTTTTGATTGGAAATTAAGTTGGAAAGTTCCCCAGCTTTCCAGGCAGAGAGTTATTCTTTCACTCGATGTATACAATGTTTTTAACCGCAGAATAAATTTCAATTACCAATCTGGTGATTATGGCTACGACTACGAACTTGGTCGTCAAATCTGGGCAGGTATGGAATTTAATTTTTAGTATTATTGGTAGATAACGACATCATCACTAACAACCGACTCCCGTTGATTGTTAATCTGCAAACTGTAACTCCCTGGTAGTTTTGGTGATGGTATCGTCACTTGCATCTGCTGCGCAGATAAAACTTTAACCATTTCAGCTGCGATAGGAACAGGGACAACAGCCACCCCCATCTCTTTTTGAGTGACATAGATAAGGTCATCAACGACCTGCAGCCCTCTCGATAATCCCGGCATAGACACACTATTCATCAATATTGGATTTTCTGGATCGGCAATATTCACAACGCTAATTCCACCGAGGTGACTGGTAATAACTGCTTTATTACCAGAAATCTTAACCGCTTTAGAAATTCCAGCGATACCTATCGAACCAAGAATAATTGGTGCTGTAGCTTTTTTTACATCAACAATCAGAAGGCCTGCGCGTCCATTTGCGACATAAGCAATATCATCCTTAACTTGGACAGCTACAGAAAGATCAAACTGATTCATTGGGAATGGGGTTGACACACGACTCAACCTGCTGAGTTTTTCATTATCCGTTATTTCATAAATTAACAAACCTTGTTTTTTACTGACAATATAAATTAAATGCCCATCCACAGTGATATCCAAAGCATGCACTTCTGGCAAAACGTCTTTAACAATTGGGTGGTAAATATCAGAGATATCGATCAATTTGACACCAGAAATGCCCTTTGACGACAAGAGATAATCACCGACAACAGCCAGACGCATTGCCTGCAGATCAGGCCATATAACAATAGATTTTGGATCACCGGGATCGGAGATATCAAAAACTTCGATGCCCATCTTTGCCTGGGCAACATAAAGTAAATCGCGGTCAGTCAAAAAAGATTCTCCCCAACGTGGAGTTACTGTAGTGAACATTTCATCTTCAATTTCAAGATTTTGCAGTAACACTCCGCCCCGAGCATCTGCAATATACATCCAACCACCTTTGATGAAAATATCATGGGCGCTTCCAGGGGTATTGAACGTTTGAATGACTTGCCGAGGCAATAGCTCGTTTTTATCAACAATTAATAATCCTTTATTGGATCCCGCGATATAGAGATAATCAGAAGTTACAGAAATAGTTCGTGGATCTATATTTAAATTAACATAATCATGAGGACCTTCAATCTCGGCACCAACAACTCGCAATCCAGAAAAGCTGTCTGAGATATAAACAGAATCACTGCCCCCGAACAGTTTTCTTGCTGAACCAAATTCAGTCCATTTATGCAATAACTCTGGCTGACTGGCGTTGGTGATGTCATACAGCAACACACCACTCTTGGTTGCAATATATAATTGTTGCTGATGAACAATAAGGTCATAGAGGTCATCAGTTAATCGCAAAGTTTTTGTCAGCTGAGGCGATTGCGGTTCTGCAATCTGGTAAATTTCAATTTTGTTCCCCGCCACTGAGAGATACAAAAAACTACCCTCCCTCACCAACTTTGAAATTACCAAATCAGGTCGTAAAACCCCGACCAGTTGAGCTTGATCAGGTTGCCGAATATCATAAATCGACAAGCCTTTGTTCCCCGTGGCAACAAAGAGAAAACCATTGTATGCCTGCCCCATAAGAGCATGCGATTCCATTGCAATATCAGTCACATGGTGAAGTAAACCATTCGGCAAAATCTGCATAATCGACATCCCTAATTTTCCGCAGGAGAGGTAAATGATTGTGCCACTCCGGTGGATATCGACAATTGTTCGGCCCACTAAATATTCTTTGACTAATTGAGGCTGCCGCGGGTCTTTAATATTCAGAACCTGCAATCCCCCCCGCTCGCGTGCTAAAAAAAGAAAATCACCATATTGCAAGCTCTCATTGTAAATTCCTTCCAGTGGGAATGATCCAACAACTGCCTCCTGATTATTAATTTTCATGAATAAACTGGTTTCAGTTTCCCGATTAAATCCGCTTCCGCGTAGATTAAAAGCAACCTTGGTTCCCAATGGTAACTTTCTTGCTATAGGCATTTCCACTCTCAAGTTATGCTTTGATGACGCATAAGACAAAAAAGAATTACCAAACCAGATAAGTGCCAAAACCCCTCCGCCAAAAAACAACATAGCAGCAATGACAACCAGTAACCGTTTCATCAGCTGACACCTTTCTGCAATTCGGCTGTTTCAGCAAGTGGCAATTGAACCAGAACCTGAAATCTGCTCCCTTGTCCGGGTGCTGAAAATAAATTGAGCTGGCCATCCATCAAATCGACCAATTGTTTGACGATCGCAAGTCCCAATCCAGCGCCACTTTTTGCCCCAGAACCAATCCCATCAACCTGATAAAAAACATCAAAAATCTGTTGTTGAACTTCTGCAGTCATGCCAATACCGCTATCTGCAACCTCAAGGATAAAAGCTCCACTCTTCCCATTATGTTCCGCACACTTCATACTGACAGTAATCGATCCATTCTGGGTGAATTTAATTGCATTGCCGATCAAGTTCATCAAAATCTGGCGAATTCTGGTTTCGTCGGCCTTCACTTTCCATGTTTCATGCAAAGGAAGATCCATCAAAAGAGAGACTCCTTGCTTTTGGGACTGAGGAGCTAGCAGGGCAACCACGTCACCAACAATCTGACCCAGGTCAAATTCGCTAGATTCAAGGTGAAGTTTTCCTGCTTCTATACGGGAGAAATCAAGGACATCACTAATCAGGTACAAGAGTTGTTCACCAGATTTCTGCACAGTATCTACAAGCTCTTGTTGCTGCTCTGTCAAGGAGGTGCGCAGCAGCAATTCATTCATTCCCAGAACGCCAATTAACGGAGTTCGCAACTCATGTGTCATCCGCGAAAGAAAATGAGACTTTGCTTCATTGGCAGCATCAGCCTGCTTTTTAGCCTGTTCAAGAGCTATCACCGCGGTACGTAATTCTGCGGTACGATCAGAAACAGTCTGTTCCAAATATAATTGATGCTCAACTATGCTAGCTTGGTGCAATTCAATCTGTTCCAGCATCCGGTTAAAACCATCAACTAGAGTGCCAATTTCATCATGACTAACTTTCTTCGCCCGAATTGAATAATCTTTGTTCTGCGAGATATTCTCCGCCAGACGTGCAAGTTGTAATAACGGGACCGAAACTGGTTTTTGTAAACGATCAGCAAGAAACCAGGATAGAATTATCATCAACAATAAAGAGAGGGTTACCCCGAATCCCACTCCGGAAAGATGACCATATAAGCGTTTCATATCACTTAAAAGGTAGAGAGTACCAACCCTTTTCCCTTCATAAAAAATAGGGGTGAAAAGACTTAAATGTTGGAGATTGGAGAGTTGTCGTTCAATCTCTGAGTCAGTCCAAAAAGACTTATGGGATTCGGCGAAATTCGCCTGAAGGCTCTTCAAGACAAATTGGGGATTCTGTTGGTGTAAATATTCTGCTACTGGTACGCCTTTGTTATCAAAAACATAAGAAGCATGCACATTGTTCTGGTGAATCAATGATGAAAGCAGCGCTTCAATTTCAGTATATTTACCCAAGACAAGA
>JAOZLQ010000106.1 GCA_029934755.1 Desulfuromusa sp.
ATTGATACGAAGAAAATCACACCTGTTAAAGTTGATGCTTCCTCGCGGGATTCATTGGTTGCGCTGTTTAAGCAGAATGTTGATGCCGCGATTGACTTGCTGCCGCTTAAATTTATGCTCAATGCTTTTGAGGCGGCTATCGAAGCTCAAGTTCCACTGGTCAGTACCAATTATGCACACCCGCTGCAGCATCTTCATCAACAGGCCTTTGATTCAGGCGTTAGCCTGATGCCTGAGTGTGGCCTGGATCCAGGTATTGATCTGGTCCTGTTTGGGTATGGGGTCAAACAGTTTGATGAAGTCAAATTATTGCAATCGTGCTGTGGCGGTTTCCCCGAAAAAAGTGCCTGTGACAATCCCTTAAATTATAAAGTAACCTGGAATTGGGATATGGTATTACGGAGTACTGAGCGCGACTCAGTATTTGTCAAAAATGGCGTAAGAACCGTTATTCCGGCAGCTGAGCAGCATAATAATGAAAATATAAGTAGAATTGATTTTCCAGGATTAGGTGAATTAGAGGCAATCCCCAATGGGGATGCTGCTGTCTATATGGATATTTTGGGCATCGCAGCTACTGTTGAGGAAACTACCCGCTATGCATTACGTTGGCCCGGGTGGAGTGCCTTCTGGAGGCCACTAAAACAGCTGGGTTTCCTCTCTGATGAGCCCCTCAAATTTTCGAATGGGAACGTTAGTCCACTCGAGCTTCTTGCCAACCTTATCGGTCCACAAATCCAATATAAAGATACTGAAAAAGATATTGTTGTCATGCAGAATATCTTTGAGGGAAATAAGGACGGTAAACGGAAAAGATTAGTCATGAACCTGCTGATTGAGAGGGATCTGGAATCCGGTCTCTTTGCTATGAACAGGGGAGTTGGCTATCCTGCAAGTATCGTTGCCCAGATGCTCGCCAAGGGGGAAATCGTCACCAAGGGGCTACTGTCGCCCACTGTTGATATTCCGGCTGAAAAATTTATGGGAGAGTTGTCTAAACGAGGCATTAAAATTGATTTTAAGGAGACAATTCTGGATTAATTATCTCTATTCAAAATAATAAATCAACAGGTGCAAAAGAGCCGTTCCGTAAAGTGGAACGGCTCTTTTGTTTTGCTCAAATATCGAACTTAATCCCTTGAGCTAGCGGTAGAGTTTTACCATAATTAATTGTGTTAGTCTGGCGACGCATGTAAGCTTTCCACGCATCGGAACCTGACTCGCGACCACCACCAGTTTCCTTTTCACCACCAAATGCTCCACCAATTTCGGCACCAGATGTTCCAATGTTAACGTTGGCAATACCACAATCTGAGCCAGCGCAGGATAAGAACTCTTCAGCTTCTAGTAGATTTTTGGTGAAAATGGCAGAAGATAGTCCTTGGACGACCCCATTGTGTAATTCAATCGCATTATCAACATCACCTTGATACTTGATCAGATAGAGAATCGGGGCAAAGGTTTCTTCCTGAACGATTTCGTAACCGTTCTCAGCTTCGACAACGGCTGGATTGACGTAGCATCCGGATTCATAGCCGGCACCTTCGAGAACTTCGCCACCTTGAACAACCTTGCCACCTTCTTCTTCGACACGCACCAGAGCTCTTTTAAACTCTTCAACCGCAATTTTATCGATCAAGGGGCCAACATGGTTGTTTTCATCGAGTGGATCGCCGATTTTCAATCCACTATAAGCTTTGACAATGGTTTCTTTGACTTTAGCGTAAATCGATTCATGAATGATAAGTCGCCGGGTTGAGGTGCAGCGTTGACCTGCGGTTCCAACGGCACCAAAAACGATAGCAGGCAGCGCCATTTTCATATCGGCATCAGGAGTCAGGATAATGGCATTATTGCCACCGAGTTCTAGGATCGATTTGCCAAACCGCTTGGCAATGATCTGGGCACCGTGACGACCAACCTCTGTGGAACCGGTGATCGAAATCAAAGGAACTCTTTTGTCGTTGAGAAGTTTTTCACCGACTGAGGAGCCGCGACCAATCACGAGGTTGAATAAACCCTCGGGGAGATCGTTGGTTTTGATGACATCAGCCAATATATTCTGTACAGCGATAGCCGTCAGTGGGACTTTTGATGAAGGCTTCCATAGATTTGTATTGCCACAAACAGCAGCAATCATGGCATTCCATGACCAGACAGCAACGGGGAAATTGAAAGCGCTGATAGTGCCAACAACTCCCAAAGGATGGTACTGATCATACATCCGATGCAGATCCCGCTCGGAGGTCATGGTATTCCCGTAAAGCTGCCGGGATTGACCAACAGCAAGATCGCAGATATCAATCATCTCCTGAACTTCGCCTTTACCTTCTTGAAGCGATTTGCCCATTTCATAAGAAACAAGAGTTCCAAGCGCATCCTTATGTTTACGTAACTGCAAACCAATTTGGCGGACAATTTCACCCCGTTTAGGAGCTGGAACCATGCGCCACTGTTTGAAAGTAGCATCAGCTTTAGCAACTATTTGATCGTAATCTTGTTCTGAAGCAAGATAAACGCTGGCAATAAGCTTGCCATCGACAGGTGAAACAATCTTCAGTTCACCCTGATCAGTTGTGTTGTTCCACTCAACTCCAGTAGAGGCTCCAAAGTTTTTCTCTTTAATGCCAAGTTCTTTTAGAAAGTCCATCGTATTGCTCCTTTGTGTCAAAGCTAATGATTTAAAAAAAAATGATAAACGGCATTATTATGCTAAACGCAAAACAGTTTTGGCGATGACTGACCACATATCTTTGATATGGCAGTCGTGTTGATAGGTATATACTGCCGAGATTTTTACGTGTCAAGTGTTATGTATTTTGGTTCTCTGGAACTGTTTGGTCTATTTTGAAGAATCGAATTGCTTTCTTGATGGACTGAAATCAACGGTATGATTTCGATGGTAGTACAAAATTCATGGTTGTCGCCCTAAAGATTTTTCACTTTTTCAAGTAGCCATGTTCTGAAATAATTCAGGATATTGCTAGAGATATTTTCATCCGGGTATACAAGATAGTAAGCCGCATCATTTTTTAGCGGGAGATCATGCGCAATAGTCAGTTCGTTTCTTTCTAGTTCTTGAGTGATTAAATAACGTGGAATTAAGGCAACTCCAAGCCCAGCACAGGCAGCACTGATCAAAATTGAAAAATGTCCATAACGAGCACCTTGCATGGCGTTGACCCCTGATATCCCAGCACTGTCAAACCAGTGCCGCCACGCTTCTGGCCGCGAAGTCAAATGTAGCATAGTGTAACCCAGAACATCTTCAGCGTTAGACAAGTGCCCATCCTTTAAAAGCTCTGGCTTGCAGACGGCGACAACCTCTTCACTGAAGAGTAAATCAGCAACAGTACCTGGCCAGTTGGGTTGACCAAAATGGATGGCTGCGTCAAAGGATGTTTCTTTAAACAGAAATATAACTGAGCGCGCAGACATATTGATTGTTGCGTCGGGGTACTGCTGATAAAAACTCCCGATGCGTGGAATTAACCATTGTGAACAAAAGGTTGGTAGTACCGCAAGCTCAAGAATTTCTCTCGTTCCCCCATGAGACATGATATTCAGCATATCCCGTTCCATCTGCTCCACCGATTTTCTTATTTGCTTGCTGTATAATAGCCCGGCTTTAGTCAGTAAAACCCGCTTTTTTACCCGGTTGAATAACTTGAGTCCTAATTGATCTTCCAATGTGGCAATTTGTCTGGATATAGCACTTTCCGTTAATGCAAGCTCCGCAGCTGCACTGGAAAAACTCTGATGTCTTGCCGCTGATTCAAAAGCCAATAAAGCGCTGCGACTTGGCAATACTCTTCTCATAACCTAACTTTCAGAAGTTGGGTGTCAGTCTAAAAAATGTGATTTTAAATAAAACTGAGGCTCTTGCAAAACCCTTTATAATCCAGTGACTGTCATTCCCGCATATGCGGGAATCCAGAGGTTTCCTGGGTTACTCAAAAAAACTGGATTCCCGTTTTCACGAGGATGACGGCTTTGGCAAAAGGCTCAAATTAAAATGTTATTTCCCATCATATCTACTTCATGAAAAAAAATCATCAACTGATGTTTATATGTTGTTTTACATGAATATTTCTAGATAGCTATACTCTGTAGTTGTCGACAAACAGTTTGATACAACCCTCAAAGCAAAAGTGAGCACAAGTGATGTTAAAAGGGACTGAATTGATTAATATCGGAGCTGAGCAGGGGAAGATCACTAAAGAATTACTCAGTAAAAGGCAGCAATACGTCTCGAGAGGAATCTCCAACCTGGCTCCAATTTTCATCGAAAGTGCAAAGGGAGCTGTCATTCGGGATCTTGACGGTAATGTTTACATTGACTGTTACGGAGGGATCGGAGTTTTGAATGCCGGCCACTGTCCAGAAGTCGTTGTTGACGCTATCAATAATCAGGCTGAAAAGCTGATTCACTCATGTTTCAGTGTAGCCATGTATGAAAGTTATGTTCAGCTCGCTGAGAAGCTGGTTCAGGTCACGCCGGGGAAGGCCCCTAAAAAAGCGGTATTTTTTAATAGTGGTGCCGAAGCGGTAGAAAATTCAATTAAAATTGCCAAAGCTCACACCGGAAGATCGGGGTTGATTGCTTTTAGTGGTGGTTATCACGGCCGCACGTTACTCACCTTGACGCTGACCAGCAAGGTTAAGCCGTATAAAGCTGGCTTTGGACCTTTCGTCCCAGAAGTCTATAAGGCTCCTTTTGCTTATTGTTATCGCTGTCCCTTTAACTCAACTTATCCGAAGTGCGGGATGCACTGTCTGGAACATTTTGAGCGTTTCTTTGTCAGTGAAGTTGATCCTGCCAGTGTCGCAGCAATGATCATTGAACCGATACAGGGAGAAGGGGGTTTTGTTGTTCCACCTAAAGAGTTTTTACCTGGTTTGAAAGCTATTTGTGAAAAGCATGGTATGGTTTTTATTGCTGATGAAATTCAGTCCGGCTTTGCCCGAACCGGAAAAATGTTTGCCAGTGACTCTTTTGATGTTGTTCCGGATTTGCTGACGGTTGCTAAATCAATAGCGGCTGGTTTGCCCATCAGTGCAGTCGTTGGACAGGCTGAAATTATGGACGCACCGACTCCCGGTCAACTTGGGAGCACCTATGGTGGGAATCCCGTTGCCTGTGCAGCTGCGTTGGCTGCAATTGATCAAATTGAGAAAAATGATCTTCAAGCTCAAGCCAGGCAAATCGGCTTAAAGATTGTTGCAACAATGGAAGGGCTACAGCAACGATATCCTCAATTGGGAGATATCCGAGCACTTGGAGCCATGGTTGCGGTTGAATTTGTCAAGGATCCGCAAACCAAGATACCTGATAAAGATGCAGTTGTTGCAATTATTGCCGCTTGTTTTAAGCGTGGCCTGTTGGTTATCAGCTCTGGCCTGTTTGGTAATGTTATCAGGTTCCTGCCACCATTGGTTATGACCAGTGAGCAACTTGATCAAGCGATGGATATTTTTTCTGCAGCGGTGACTGAAGTTTTTGGAGAATAAGGACAAGGAGTGGATATGGGTATGAAGGCAATGGCCGGAAATAGAGGTAAAAGTGCCGGATCAGACTGCTACGTGGAATTAGAGCTTGCTCTTGATGGCGGTATTCATCTTGAGCTAAAAAGCAAGGTAAAGGCTCTTTTTGGTAAAAAAATCGAGTTTCTTTGTCTGCAGGTTTTGGACTTTTTTGCAATTGAGAACTGCCAGATTTATCTTGAAGACAATGGAGCCCTTGATTATGTCATCACCGCACGGATTGAAGCCGCAATAAAACAGGTAATAACTACAAATAAAGAATATTTATTGGATATTTTACCGCAAAACAGGTTGGGGACTTCTGCAGAAAAAAAGCGTCGTTCACGTCTTTATTTGCCGGGAAATACGCCTAAACTGGCTCTGAATGCCGGTGTCTATGGTGCTGATGGAATTATCCTCGATCTGGAAGATTCGGTCGCGCCAGAAAAGAAATTTGAAGCGGCTATACTGGTCAGAAATACCTTGAGAAACGTTGATTTCGGTGGTGCGGAGCGGATGGTTCGGATCAATCAAAATCAAGCCGGCCTTGATGACCTCAAATATGTCATTCCTCACTCACCAAATCTGCTGTTGGTTCCCAAATGCGAGTCTGCAGCACAATTGCAGCTCATTAATGAAAAAGTTGAGCAGATTAAAGCAGAGCACAATGTTGCAACTCCGGTTCACCTGATGCCGATTTTGGAAAGTGCCAAAGGGGTGCTGAATGCGCTGGAAATTGCTTCGGCAGATAATGTTGTTGCTCTGGCCATCGGTCTTGAGGATTACACCGCCGATCTCGGGGTGCAACGAACTGATGATGGGACAGAATCCTTCTTCGCCCGCTGTCAACTGGTCAATGCCGCCACGGCTGCTGGAATTCAGGCAATAGATTCAGTCTTTTCCGATGTCTCCGATAAGGAAAAATTGCAGCAGAATGTACTTCGTTCAAAGGCTCTTGGTTTTGATGGAATGGGCTGTATTCATCCCCGCCAGATTGATGTTGTTCATGATAACTATGCACCGAATGATGCTGAGATTGAATATGCAAAGAAAATTGTCAATGCATTCCATATTGCGAGTGAAAAAGGGCTTGGGGTTGTCTCTCTTGGTTCTAAAATGATCGATCCCCCAGTGGTTAAACGTGCTCAGACAACGATTGATATGGCGGTTGATGTAGGCAAATTAGCAGAGAACTGGAGGGATGACTATGTCTCTTGAATTGGTAAAAAACGCCGTTGGCAGGATGGTTCCAACCGAAATTAATGGTAAGCCCGCTGTCCCTTTTAAGGGTGTTGGTGGTTATAGGCCCGTGGGGAAGAATCATGCGTCCAGAATATCGAGCTGTGCAGACTTTCCTCTGGATGGAAACAAGCAAGTTGTGGATCTGAAAACAGCCCTAATCAATGCCGGTCTGAAAGATGGTATGACCATTTCCAGCCACCACCATTTTCGTAATGGTGACTTGATTGCGGTCGAAATCTTCAAAATTGCTCAGGAACTTGGAGTTGAAAATCTGGTCTGGTTTCCCTCGGCCGCTTTTCCCTGTCAGGAAGCAATTATTGAGCAGCTTGAAAACGGAACAATCCATCATATTGAGGGGAGCCTGAATGGCCCTCTAGGTGAATTTGTTTCTCAGGGAAAGATGGCTGGAACCGGAGTTCTCCGCTCCCACGGCGGCCGCTATCAGGCTGTTCAAGATGGTGAAGTACAGATTGATATTGCCGTGATTGCCGCACCAACTGCCGATACTTTTGGCAATGCTAACGGTGTCGATGGCTCGTCTGCCTGCGGTCTGCTCGGGTTTGCTCTGGCCGATTCTGAATATGCCGACAAAGTGATTGTGGTGACCGATAACTTGGTACCATTTCCTTGTGTCCCCTGGCAGATTCAGGGCAATTATGTCGATTACGTGGTTGAAATGGGACAGGTTGGCATCCCGGAAAAAATTGTGTCGGGAACAACCAAGATCACTAAAAGTCCTGATCGGCTGCATATCGCTGATCTCACTGCCAAATTTTGCGAAGAGGCCGGTCTCATTCAGGACGGGTTTTCTTTTCAGGCCGGTGCCGGTGGAACCTCCCTCTCAATTGGTAATTTTTTTGGTGAAATTATGCGTCGCAAGGGGATTAAAGCTCGTTTTGCCCGTGGTGGCAGCAACAAGTATCTGGTTGAAATGCATGAAGAGGGGTTGATTGATTATATCCTTGATGGGCAGACCTTCGATCTGGATGGGATCCGTTCCCTGCGGCAGAACCCGCATCATGTCACCACCAGTCCATTTACCAGTTACAATTATCATGGTAAGGGGAACTTTGCCGGATTGGTCGATATCGTTATCCTCGGGGCAACCGAGGTTGATCTTAACTTTAACGCCAATGTGGTAACCCATTCAGACGGCAAACTTCTCCATGGCATTGGGGGCTGGCAGAATTGTCTGTTTGGTAAAAATGTGATTCTTCCCGTGCCGCTGTTTCGTAACCGGATTCCCATCATCTGTGATGA
>JAOZLQ010000107.1 GCA_029934755.1 Desulfuromusa sp.
TGAACCACACCGCCGATGATCGCCGGAAATTGCAGTAACTTTTTTTCAGCTAACTTTTCAGGCGTGACAGGAGCATCTGAAGCACCGAAATCGACGGTTCGATTACTGATCTGACGAACTCCGCCACCAGAACCGATTGACTGATAATTGATTTTTGTTCCGGTCGCCTGCTGATATTGAAAGGCCCAACCGGAATAAACCGGATATGGGAATGAAGCGCCCGCACCGTTAAGCGCTGACCCGGCATACGAAATGCCTTGAAACAACAACACTGAACACAGAATAAGCAGTATTTTTTTCATGATTTTCCTCCATTAAGTAGTTTATTTAGGGAGGACAATAAGCAATAGATGTTTCACTTTTATGAAGTTACTGTTAAAAAAATGTAAAATTGCCAAAATTTCTGTCTGTCTTGCAAAACTATCTCAGATAGGGCACTCTTCCCGCTGCATCTGATTTTTGAACCATTTCAACCGCTCTCCATTTTCACGCAGGAGGTAAATATGCAACATTTTGCCCTGACTATTATTGGTCGCGATTGCCCCGGAATCGTTTCACAGGTCACTGAAATTCTTTTCCAAGGCGGTTTTAATATTGCCGATTCCAGTTGCTCGATTCTCGGTGGGCAATTTTCGATGATCCTGATCATCTCCAATCCTGCGATTTCGACTAAAGAGGAGTTCAGTGACACCTTCACTCCACTGGAAGAAAAAAATCTATCCGTCTACATACGCACGCTGAAACCTGGCGGAGAAATTCGCCCTGATTTGGAAGGTGAACTTTGCATGATCTCAGTTTACGGTGCAGATAAACCTGGAATTGTTTACCAAGTCGCCAAGGAGCTGGGAGAACGCAATATCAATATCACCGATTTAAACACTAAACTTATTGGTGACAAAGAGAATCCTATCTACGTCATGATGCTGGAAGCCATGTTACCGGAAAATACAGAAATTGAAGAAGTAGAAACTTGGATGACAGATCTGAAACAAAAACTCCAAGTTGATATTTCTGTCCGTTCACTGGTTGCAATGGAACTATAAATCCGATGGCTGTTAAAAAAGTCCTTGTCTATCCAGATCCGCGATTAAAGGAAAACTGCTCTCCCATCATCGGCGTTGATGAATCGGCTCAACAACTCCTGCAGGATCTCGTCGATACCATGGTCGATTCCGGGCATTCTGTCGGCATTGCCGCTCCTCAGCTTGGCGATCTTCGTCGTGCTGCTGTCGTGGATGTTTCTAAAAGCAAGCTGGGAAAAAAACAAGGGAATCACGGTCTCCTGCAAATGGTTAATCCGGAAATCATTGAAAAAGAGGGAAGTCAGATTGTTCGGGAAGGGTGCATGTCGGTTCCCGATTACACCGGCAACGTCACTCGATCTGAATCAATTATCGTACAATTTCTCGATCAGAATCAGCAGCAGCATGTGATCCGTTGTGATGGTTTTGAAGCAATCGCTATCCAGCATGAACTGGATCATTTGGATGGATTTCTCTTTCTTGACAGGGTGTCAAGCTTGAAAACTGATCTTTTTAGAAGGAAGAAGAAATAAGTTAAAACTATAAACAAACAGTATATTTGCTTACGTAATTCCCTACCTTATTTCAGCAATGGTCGTTCAAAACATCAGCAACCCAATCATCGATAAAATCAAGTGGGGTTGGTTTATGAAAAACCTTGTAGCCCATATTTTCTGCTATTTTCTGATCTTTGGGGGATATATCTCCAGAAATTAGAGCTTTATGAGCAGGAGGGACTTTACACCCCCGCTGTTGCTGATATTCGAAAAACTCCAGCCCTGTCATCCCGGGCATATGATTGTCAGAAAGAACAATATCATAGCAAGGGACAGACATGGGACAAGTATCCATGCTTTGTTCCATCAGTGGGCAGGTGGGTTTAAGGGACGAGGTAACACCAAATTCTTGATCCAAGAAATATTCTACTGCAACGTCAAGGCAATGAACATCATCATCGATGACCAGAGCTTTTTTCTCCATTTCCCTACCTCCGCATACAATATTAAATTTCGATCAGATCGATAAAGTTTTACTCTCATAATCTGACAAATTTCTGAATATCTGGAGGGGGAAGAATAAAAACTGAATGCTCAAATTTAACAGCTCACGATTCTTTTGACCCGCTTACTGCTATTTTACAGACATTAACATCTCCACGATCGTCAAATAATTATTTTCACGTGCATAATCCACGGCAGTTTTTCCTGATTCAGCAACAAATGTCACCTCGGCGCCATGCTTTAACAACAGGCGGACATGTTCAGTTCGACCATAGAGCGCAGCAAAATGTAACGCTGTCATGCCCTGTTCATCACGTACATCGACATCCGCGCCATTCTCAAGCAGCAGATAAGTTGTTACCAGGGATGGGCTATGGCGCACTGCCACATCAAGACAATTACGCAAGTCGGGGTTTGCTCCCGCCACCAATAACTGGAGTACGACATCATCGTAACCTCGGAACGCAGCAATCCAAAGAGGGTCTCCCTGCCCATTCCCATTGGGATCAGCATCAGCCATCAGCAACAACGTGACCATATCAACACGATTCTGCTCTGCAGCACGCTGTAGTGGAGAATCAGACTGCCAGCCATTATTGACATCTGCACCCTTCTCAATCAGCAATTGTGCAATCTCCGCGTGTCCATCCCAGACAGCAGCCGAAAGCGGAGAACATGAATTGATATTAGCCCCTTTATCGAGCAAATGTTGCACCATCACCATATTACCTTGACCCGCCGCTATTGATAATGGCGTCCCATGCAATGGCGAGAAGTCATTGATATCGACACCTTTTTCCAACAGTGCATTGACTTTCGATAGTGACCCTTTAGATGAGGCTTTCTGGATGTCACTCATCGGCATACAACCGACACAACTGATTACCAATAACAACAGTATGATTTTGGGAGTCAAAAAATATCTTAAATCATTCATCTTCATATCCTCTGAGCCACTACCGACTTAGACAGGTTTCTCGCCCCTGCTCCGGAAACCGGGGTATCAACAGCGACAGAGAAAAAGAAATCAAAGCCATTACTGCCCCAATAAAAAAGACCAGAGAGGGTGAATTGAGCCAGATCAGCCCAAAAATGACCGGGAGACAAACAGCAGCAATATGGTTGATGGTAAAACTGACTCCAGCAGTAGAGGCTATATCCTCAGGGGCTGCAATCTTCTGGAAATAGGTTTTCAGACTGATTGCCAAAGCGAAAAACAAATGATCCAGAATATAGAGACCAGCGCCAATCCAGGCAGTTTCCACCAATGCATAGCCGACAAAGACAATGATCAAACCAGTATATTCCAGCAGCAAGGCATTTCGCTCACCAAACCGGGCAATCAAGCGACCAATTTTTCGGGCAAACAATACGTTGAACGAGGCATTGACCAAAAACAGTAACGCGATATTGCTAACCGAATAACCAAACTTTTCCACCATCAGAAAACCGGCAAATACCATAAATATCTGCCGTCGAGCTCCCGACATAAAAACCAACGCATAATAGAGCCAATAGCGACTACGCAGAACCATATGCTTGTGCTGAGCGGTATGCTGTGGAAATTGAGGGAAGAGTGCCCATGCGATCAATGCTATTACCATTGTCAATCCACCAAAGCCAAGATAGAGCCAGCAATAGTCGATCTCAAACAGGTTTGTTCCCGCCCAAATCAGGACAAAAGCGATGATAGAAGCCAGGGAACCAACAGCAATCAAACGACCGAAAATTTCTGCGGCCTGTTCTTTGGGAATCCATTGCTGGGTTAAAGATGTCTGCATCGTTTCATAATAATGAAACCCGATCGACATCAATACCGTGGTCAGATAAAGCCCGATAACACTTGGAAAGAACCCCGTCAGAGCCGTCCCCAAGCCAAGCAGCAGCAACGAAATTATTGCCAGAGGCTGTTCCCGCACGATGAGCAGCAGAAAAACCACGCCAAAAGCAAGAAACCCTGGAACCTCGCGCAATGATTGCAGCATCCCCATCTCTTTTCCGGTAAATGCTGCCCGTTCAATAGCAAAATTATTCAGTAATGCCTGCCAGGAGGCAAAGCTTAAAGGGACGGCAAACGCCATAAGAAAGAGGAGCAATTCGGGACGCTGCCACGATTTTTGTGAAGATGACATAAAAACAAACTTTCACTAACGGAATTAGACCTTACAACAATGACCTAAATTATTTAATACAGCACTCTTATAGAGTAGTTCTGAAAAAGCCGTTGCGGCAAGAGAAGCGGTCCGCTCGCGCAATTTGACCAGCCATAATTGCCGTTCGATGGTTAATCCCTCAACCTCAATTTTAAACAATTCACTATGGCGCAGGTTATTCTGAATAGACAAATCAGAAACAAAAGCACAACCAAGCCCAGCAGCCACTGCCCGGCGGACAGCTTCATTGCTACCCAGACGGGCTATAATATTGAATGATGCAGGATCAACCCCTTCCGATAAAAAAGCTTTTTTCAAAGCCTGGTATGTTCCAGAGCCATCTTCTCTGACGATAAATGGTTGCTTAAGTAATTCTTCTTGAGAGATTGAGCTCTGTCCCTGCAGCGCATGATGAGGTCCCATAATCATCACCAGCTGGTCATTCAGCAAAGGCTCATAACTATACATCTCATTATCTATGCGCCCACCGACAATCCCCAGCTCAACAGTTCCTGCTTTCAATTCAGCAAGGATCTCCTGACTGTCTCCAATTCTCATATTAAGAGAAATCCCTGGATACTCTTGCTTTAACTCCGGCAAAAAACATGGAATCAAATAATTGGCCGGGATATTACTGGCTCCAAGGTCAAGCTGCGCCTGATCCAAGCCGTGCAACCCAGCCATCGCCTGTTGCAAAACTTCTTGTTCAGCTAAAACCTTACGTGCATGCAGCAAAAGAAGTTCCCCACCGGTCGTCAGAAAAATCCCCTTGCTGGTGCGATCCAGCAGTTGAGTATTGAACTCCTGCTCAAGAGCGGCAATATGTTGGCTGACTGTTGACTGGGTCAAAGATATCTGTTCAGCCCCACGGGAAAAACTTTTAGTCTCAGCGACTGCAATAAAAAGTTCAAGTTGCCGTAACGTCATTAGTTCCTCCATTTTTTCAATAAAGCTAATCGTTTTTACTGAAACTATCCACTTGAATGGTCGGTGTCAATCCTTCTAGTCATCAGGACTAAATAATCAATATTGCCAGATATTAGCTTGAACAAATTATAATAATCATATATTCTCTCCATTCACAACATTCTAAAATGGAGAAATTATGCGCTGGTTCCCCATTATCCCCGGTATCGTCCTGATATGTTTTTTAATTACAGGATGTATCCCTAGGCATTATGTCATTACTCCTGGTGCTACGGGATCAATTGTTGATGCTGAAACTGACAAGCCATTGAACAATGCAATAGTTAAAAACATAAGAACGGATCACAATGGTATATTTTCCTTTCCCGCACGTAAGGGGTGGGGACTGACCTTCCCCTTTGTTGGCGGCCACTACCTTATCGAGACACCCTTTACTATCAGTGCCCCCGGATATGAGACCCGTAGCTGTCGATGCACTGTCGTCAGCCCGACCCCATCGTGTGGTGAGGTCAGAATCCCCCTGCAGAAGCTCTCCCCTAAAAATGAACAGAATAAGACGACAAGAGGTCAAATCGTCATGATCAATCTTGACGATGAAGAACCTGCCGAAGGTGGTGTAACCTGCAATCCACTTCTTGGGGAAACAACCATTGTAGAACTCGAAGATGCTGCCAGAAATGGCTCGAATTCAGCATTATACAAACTTGGAATTTACTACCTACACGGAATTAATATTGAAAAGAATGTCGATCTTGGCAGGTACTACATGAAACTGGCAGCAGAAGCCGGAAATAAAGATGCCTATAACTTCTTTTTCTCAGCGGCCAGACAGGATGACTCAGAGGCAGAAGTTCTGATTGGCGATTTTTTGTCGCTGGGCTTGGGGGTTGAACAAAACATCAGAGATGCATTGATTTGGTATGAGATCGCTGCCAATAACGGGAATGCTATCGGCATGTTGCGTCTGGCTGAGATTTATGAAGCAGGTGAAGTCGTTCCGGTTAACAGGGAAAAATCGCTCTACTGGTACCACAAAGCCACCGAAACAGGATCGGCAGAAGCGATGTTTGAACTGGCCGAAACTTATCGTTATGGTTTGGCGGGTCCACAGGATTTAAAAAAAGCAATTCATTGGTATGTCGAGGCCGCCAATGCAGGTTCTATTCGAGCTGAAGATTTTCTGCATGCAACCATAGAGGCACAGGAAATCTCTCCGAAAGAAAAACAAGAGGCAATTGACTGGCTAAACAAAACAAAAAAGCAGGGGACGTGATGTCCCGAAATATTTTGTTATTCAGCCTTCTTCTGCTCCCGACGTTAGGCTGCACCCAAATAGTCGGGGGAACATGCTCATACGAGACAATCTACGGCACGGCACAGATTGTCAAGCAGCAGGATAATCATACGTTTGCCCAATTCAATTCTGGTAAGCGGGATTTCAGCAGCAAAAGGGTTTCTTTTTCGCGCAACCTTCAATTTATCTTAAAGCAATCAACAGCCGGTGAAATCGGCTCTATTTATCCGGCAAAACTTTCGATCATTACTGAGGGAAGCTGTACCCCTTATCAGTTGGGGCTTCTGGCAACGGAAAGCTACAGTGCTGGAAGGTTCCTTCCGGTGAATAACAATGGACATCTATCCTCTGAAACTGATCAGGACATTGAGCAGATTACGACAACTTTCAAACAGCTGGAAAAACACTGGCCTCAACTCAAATTATCTGTCTGTGGACAAACAGCTTCGAAAGGAACCCAAGAATATAATCTGCACCTCGGCGAGCGATATGCCCGGAGGATTGCACTCAAACTTGAACAGGATGGGATTCCTGCTGAACTGATGCGGGTCACCTCCTCCGGGGAGCTCCCCTGCCCTGACTGCACCGCTTTTTCAGATGAATTGCAAAACGGTGCCTGGCTGAGTTTTCAGCTGACTGAAAATCGCAAAGAGGATGATCGTTAGCCTGATGAATTGGACCCTGATTCTCCGCTGGCTCCTGCTCCCCCTGCTGATTTTCATCGCAGGGCTGTATCTTGAAGGGCCGTCCTACAGGGTGATTGTGCGCAGTGTCCCTTTTGTGCTGGCCTGTTTTACCCTGTCAATACTGGCAGCCCAATATCTGCGGCAGAAAAGTGATTTGCCGCTATTGTACTATCTGTTACAGGCATTGCTGGTTCCTTTTGGATTTGTTTTTGCCATACAGAATTACTACAACGGCGGGATCAATGCCAATTATTCACTTGCGGTGCTGTTTTTTGCCATTTTGATGGGGCTGAGTGGGATTCTCTATTGTTGCAGTCTATTTTCTTTCCACCGCCGACCGAAAAACTTGGGGGCAATGGAAAGCTATGACATAAAGCTTCACTACCTTGACGATCAAGGGAGTCTCGGAAAAGTAAAACACCACGAACAAGGGACAACGGAACCGCCAGAAGCAATCATCATCGACGGCTTTTCAGAGGACAGGCATATCGATCTGAGGGAATATTGGATAGAAATTCTTGCAGATCAGATAGAAGAATATCAGACCGACATAACCGCCTATGAGACCATCATCAAGTTTGCTGAAATACAGCAGCTTGTTGACGAATACAGAATAGTTATCACAGTGACATACTCGTGATCCCGAAGATGATCACTTCAAATTGACACACGTATTTCGAAAAATGGAGATTTTGATGAAAATTGTACTAATTATTATGTTGATGATTCTTTTGCCGACACTGTCTATAGCTGCATCTCAAAGGTGTGCGGATAACCATAATAAAGCATTGCATCTGTATAACGAAGGGAAAACCATATACGACGAGGGGGTAGAAAGCTACAAAGCATTCGACGACCTTGAAGGGGA